>CAZBUW010000059.1:0-19027 GCA_964495195.1 uncultured Roseburia sp. | reverse complement strand
ACATACACAATACCATAATCAATAAAAGACAACTCTTTTTCATATCATAATTCCTTCCTAATTTGGCGATACGTTCTAAATTTTCATAACCCGTCAATCGCCAATACATAGCACGCTCCGGTTCTAATAATACTCCCAGATGTTTCCTTACTTCCTTTGGCTGTTCAATACAATCATATTCTCCCATTTTTACAGTTCCTGTATCTGTTTCAAGTAATGTAGACAGAATTTTAAGTAAAGTAGATTTTCCAGAACCATTATGCCCTATAATCCCGAAAATTTCTCCAGAGTGAATATTTAAAGACAATTTCTCCAAAGATGATTTTTTTTGATTTTTATATGTTTTTGACACATCTGTTATTTGTATATCCATGTTTTTTACTCCTCTATATTATTTTATATCCATTTCTCATTAGTACTATAGTTCTTATCTATAAGTGTAATCCATTATTATATTTTAGTGTTTTGTGCGAAAAAAGTCTGTGACGTTTTTTGAAAACTTTAAAACTTTTCAAAAAACGTCACAGACTTTTCTTTTTCTCTCATATAGAATTATTGTTTATAGTTACATTTTTATAAATTATTTCAAATAATAAAAAGAGAACCTTTCTCCGCCAGACACTCTTCCCCACATGGTTCATGATAATATGTACTCCTTCTTTCTAAAATTCCCCCTTCTCAATCCGCTCTGCGAGCTCCTCCAGCGAGTCCACCTTCGCCTCAATCCGCTCCCAGTCCTCCGCCGTCGGCTGGGTGAGGTCCGGCACCATGACGGTGTGAAGTCCGGCGGAGGATGCCGCTTTGATTCCGTTCGGGGAATCTTCGACGGCGATACAGTCCTGCGGGCGTTCGCCAATCTGCTCGCAGGCATAGAGATAAATGTCCGGCGCAGGTTTTCCGTTTGCAACCATGGTCGCACAGATGACCCGGTCGAATTTTTCGTAGATTCCAATCTCGCTTAAGTATGCCGTCGCGCGGACTTCATCGGTCGCCGTCGCCACTGCCGCTTTGATTCCCTTTCTGTGAAGGCAGTCTAAAATGGCATCCACCCCCGGCTTTTTCTCAATTCCGTTCCCGGCGAGCTGCGCGTTCATCAGCTCCTTGCGGCGGGCGCGGATCTTTTCGTAATCAAATTCCGCTCCGAACACACTCTGCAGATATGGTCCTGCGTATTTTGCAGCAAGGCTCCGAATCTGGAGGGCATGTTCATAGGTCATCGTGAATCCCGCTTCCTGTGCGGCCTGCCGCCAATATAGATTCAGGTATTTTTCGGTGTCGATAAGGACGCCGTCCATGTCAAAGATAACTGCTTTTACCATACTTTTTCTCTCCTTTCTCCGCGTGGAGCACCTAGCGCACTCCCTGCAATGGAAAAACGATGGTCACCTTAAATAAATCTCCATCCACGCCGATGGATAATTCCCCGTTCATAAGCTGCGTCAGATTTTTCGCAATGGAGAGCCCGAGACCGCTTCCCTCCGTCGTCCGGGACTCATCCCCCCGGATAAAGCGCTCCGTCAGATCCTCCGCCGCCGCGTTTTCTCTTGCGAGCGAGCGCTCGGAGACATTCTTGATGGAAAAGACTGCGCTGCCCGCAGAGACCCCGAGTTCCACATAGACCCGCGTCTCCTGAAGGGCATATTTTGCGACATTGTTGTACAGGTTCTCGATGACACGGCAGAGCTGGCGCCCATCCACATAGACGTAGACCGGCTCCTTCGGCAGTTTTGTCACAATCGTAAGTTTTTTCGTCTCCATCTTCTCATTGAATTCTCCGGCAATCTGATAGATCAGCTCTACGAAATCTATGGTCTGTAAATCCAGTTTGACATTGCCGGAGCTGATCTTAGACGCCTCCACGAGATCTTCCGTCAACTGTTTTAGCCGCATCGACTTCTCCTCCAGGACGCGGACGTACTGCTTCACCCGCTCGTTGTCAATTTTTTCCCGCTTGATCAAATCGACGTAATTGATGATTGAGGTGAGCGGCGTCTTGATGTCGTGCGAGACATTTGTAATTAAATCTGCCTTCATGCGCTCGTTCTTCGTGTTGTCGTCCACCGCACGGTGAAGTCCCTCCCCGATATTGTTGATTGCCTCCGCTAAAATCTGGCTGTCCCCGTGGAGCTCCTTCGCCGCAATCTCGTATTCGAGGTTGCCGGCGGAGATTTTGCGCACCCCCTGTAGAATCTGATCGTGCTCTACCGCTTTTCGGAGGGAGAGGTAGCACTCCGCCATACTAAACAACAGAAATGCGATGAAGCACAGCGCGCTCTTATGGCGAAACGCGCCAAACAGCAAAAGAACTACGACTATGGTATGTGCGCTAAACGTCACTACCACCCGCGTCGTCACGGCTCTCTGGCGGAATATTTTTTCAAATCCGTTCTTTAAGAACAGCGCGAGGGAATTTTCCCAGATGACCTCCGCTTTCAGGCGGCGCACCATGCTCAGGTAGAACACGAGGAAAAAACTGTCCGCTATCCAGCTGACTGTCCCCGCCGCCACGAGGAGCCCGGAAATGTTCCACGAATTTTGTGCCATTCTGGCACACAGGGCAATCAGCAGGTATCCCACCAGAAAAAACGCCGCCAGCATAATCTCGGTCTTCACCTTGTCAAGCACATTGAGCACAATCTCATCGGTTCCCTCTTTTCTGCCCGCTGCAAGCGTCAGATAGACCAGCGAGACCACCCAGCCGATTGCTCCTATAATGCTGAAAATCACGATGGCGCGCATCCACGGATGGAGCAGCTCATACTCCTCCTTCGCCTGACTCAGGTCATCAAAATACGGGAATTCATTATCGATCGAGATGACCATGAAATTCTCCAGCGACTTTACCATGTAGTTGGTGTTGTACTGTCGGAAAAAATACTCTTCGATTCCATTGATGTTTGTCTCAAATTCCAATTCCTCTACGTCGTAGATGATATAATCTCCGCTCTCTCTTGCATTCTGCATGACAGCGTCCTTGTCGAACGGCTCGCCATCTTTTCTGCTCCTGTCATTTGTGTACAGATTCCCCTCTATCTCACACCAGTAGACAAAATTGGTGCTCTCACTCTGAAACTCATTTTTATACTCCAGATAGCTGCGACGCTTTTCCTCCTCAAGGCTGTCAGAGCGCTGCTCCAGATGCAGATATTCGTTCAGCCGTTCATATTTCCTGCCGATGCAGGCAAGGTAATAGCCGGAATTCTCAAACGACTCTTCCGCTATGTCCGTAGTTGTAATCATGTTCTTACCAAGCAGCGTCACAAGCAGAAACAGTGCGACGGTCAGCAGAATGGTAAAAAACTGATGCACCACAATCCCAGCCATCTTAGCGCTATAATTATTGAATCTGTTTTCCATCGCCGTTATCCCTCTCAATCTTATAGCCAACTCCCCATACCACTTTCAGATACTGCGGCTCCTTCGGATTGATCTCGATTTTTTCGCGGATGTGGCGGATGTGCACCGCCACTGTGTTGTCCGCCCCGATGGCATCCTCGTTCCAGATTTTTTCGTAAATCTGATTGATTGAGAACACTCTCCCCTGATTTTTTACCAGCAACAGCAAAATATTGTACTCAATCGGTGTCAGTTTTACACTCTCTCCGTCTACCGTGACTTCCTTCAGATCGTCATTGATCCGAAGTCCGCCGACCTCATAGACGGTATCGCTTGTCTCTTTGACATTGCCGAGCTGCGTGTAGCGGCGAAGCTGGGATTTGACTCTCGCCACGAGTTCGAGCGGATTAAACGGCTTTGCCAGATAATCGTCCGCCCCGATATTCAGACCCAGAATCTTGTCCGAGTCCTCGGTCTTAGCGGATAAAATGATAATCGGAATACTGCTCTTTTCCCGAATCTTTAAGGTGGCGCGGATTCCGTCGAGCCTCGGCATCATTACGTCTAATATCAGAAGATGTACTTCGTTTTTTTCGAGAAGCTCAATCGCTTCCTCGCCGTCGTACGCCTTAATCACATTGTAGCCTTCCTGCTGCAGATAAATGTCGATCGCCTCCACAATCTCGCGGTCGTCATCACATACCAGAATTGTATATGCCATGTCATTCTCCTTATCTCATGTTTTTTACGCGACAAGGCGGGCGTGAAACATATCAATGTTCACGTCCGCCTCTCTCAATATGCTCTGTATTCATTTTACAACGATACGCCCTCTCTTGCAATTGAGATTTCTTAATTGTTCATTAAGCGTAACCTACTCCTGCTGCGCCACCGCCGCAAGAAGTTCCACGCAATTCTCCTTCCCGAGTCTGCCGCTGTCTAAGCAGATGTCAAAATTGGTGCGTTCTCCCCACTTTGCACCGGTGTGGAGTTTGAAAAAATCGCCCCTGCGCTTATCCACACGCTTCAATTCTGCCATCGCCTGGGATTCCTGCACTCTTTCGCGCTCGACTGCCCTCTTGAGACGGTACTCATCATCCGCCCCGATGAACACCTTAAGGCACCCCGGCAGATCTGCAAGAATCTGGCTGGCGCACCGCCCTACGATGATACAGTTTCCCTCCTGCGCTTTTTCCTCGATGATAGTCTTTTCCATCAAAAAGACTTTCTCCGCCATCGGGATGCTGTTGTCGTTCTTCTTTGAACTGCTCTTCGCCGTCCTCGTCATGTTGAAGATCGGGCTGCCCGGCGAGGTCTCCTCGATACTGACGATATAATTTGCCGGAAGTTCCAGGCGCTTTGCCGTCTCCACTAAAATATTGTGGTCGTACAATTTATAACCTAATTTCTTTGCCAGAAGTTCGGCGATCTCCTGCCCGCCGCTGCAATACTGGCGCTCAATTGTGATATATCGATACATTGCCTTCTCCTTTCCGAAATTTCTTTCCAGATACATTCCGATAGGATTATTCTATCATTCCGGTTTTTTATTTCCAAGAAAAAGTGCAAATTTGGTCCTGTTTATGCGGAAACAATTAATCGAAATCCCTGTTCCTGATGATTGCCGCAGAGATGTAAACCGCTGCGATATAGCAGACCACCCCGACCGCCAGAACGAGAAGCGCCGCCTCCTGCGGGTGGCGCAGTACCCAGAGGTCCTCTAGCTCCGCAGGGTTCTCCTGCACCTCATCCAGAATACTTATCCCGCCAAAGAACCCGATAAATCCCGGGAGCAGACGGATGACAGAAAGAACCTGAGTGCTCTTTCCTTTGCCAATCGCATAGAGCAAAATATTCTGTATGGCAACCATAAACATTCCGATTCCAAACGCCGCCGGAACCATGATTTCAATCCCTTCTGCCTGCACTCCCTGTATTTTTCCAACTACAAACACAATCAGGACTCCAATCATACCTCCCAGAAAGAGATAGCTAAACGCCAGCAGGTATCTTCCCATAACGCGCTCTTTCTTGCTTCCCGGGAGCATGTTTAAAAATCCTGACTCCGATACCTGATCTGCTAAAAATGGCTGCCCCGACAGAATAACGCCGCAAAACAGCATATAGCAGAAGGAAAACAAGGCGCCTCCCTCCATTTGAAACGTCAGGAAAAATGCTATCACTGCAAAAACTGCCATATATTTTAACTGCGCTTTGCAGCGCATCATATCTACTTTAAAAAACTGAATTGCTCTCATCTTCTCATTGACCCCTTTCCCTATACACAATCTGCCTTGATAATATGAAGCATAATCTGATTTATCGTCGGCTTATCAACTACAAATCCTTTTGGAACATAGGCGGCGTCGTTGCTCTTAAGCAGCGCGCTGAATCCAAATTCCTGCCGTATGATTCCAAGCATCTTCCGTTCTAACTCCGGGGACAATTCACTGTTGTCCCCCTTCACCAGCACATAGTTTTCCAGCAAATCGTCCTTTGTCTCATTCAGCAGCAGTTTTCCCTTGTGAATGAAGATGACGTAATCAGCAATCTGCTCGATGTCCTCCAGCATGTGCGTGGAAAATAAGATGCTGTGCTCCCCATCTGCGATGTATTCCTGCAGCAGCCCTAAGACCTCCGCGCGCATGACAGGGTCCAACCCGTTTGTCGCCTCGTCTAAGATCAATATCTTTGTCTCCCTCGCCAGCACCGCCGCAAACATCAGCTTCACCTTCATCCCGCGTGAAAAATCCTGAATCTTCTTTTTTTCGGGAAGCCCGAATTTCTCTACGAGCTGATTGAACTTTTCTACCTGAAATGTCCCGTAGAATGACTGCTGAATCTTTGCGATATCGCCGATGTTCATCTCCTTCGGGAAGTAGGATTCATCCCCGATAAATCCAATCTGCTCTTTAAAATGGGCTTCATTCTGTTCCAAGCTGTCTCCCTCGATTGTTACCACTCCCGCATCCGGCGTGCACAGCCCCGTAATGCAATTGATCGTCGTCGTCTTACCGGCTCCGTTCTGTCCCACATATCCCATGATGTAGCCTTTCGGCAGACAAAATGAAATGTGATCTAATGTAAATTCTTTGTATCGTTTCGTGACATCTTTTACTTCCAGCATACTTGCTCCTTCCCTATTCCTTCCAACTCTCGTGTAAGATGTTTTCCACTTCCTCCTCGCTCATTCCGATTCGCTTTGCAGTCTCCACTGCGGTACGGATTCCCTCTTCAATGCGGAGATAGTACTGTTCTTTCAGGAAGTCGTTCTCCTTCGAGAGAACGACGCTTCCCCTCCCCTGCATAGATGCGATAAACCCTTCTTCCTCCAGGTCATTGTAGGCTCTCGTTGTCGTGATTACGCTGACCCCGATCTCCTTCGCCAGCTTTCGGATGGACGGCAGGACAGTTCCCTCCGGAATTTGCCCGTTTAAAATCTGTTCTTTCATCTGCTCTTTGATCTGAGCATAAATCGGAAGTTCCGATTGGTTTGAAATTAGTATTTTCATCTTGTTACCATATGCTCCGACATCTGCAGTATACCGGAGCTCCTTTGCAAAGTATATATTGTATATATATCATTATATACAGTATGTGCAATTTGTCAATTACTATTTATAAAAAAAGGAACCCGCACCGCGGCTCCACACTCTCACCTTGTGCGCTGCCGCGGTACAGATTCCCTCTGCTTACTTTTTCCCTTTTAAGAGTTTCTTGAGACCTCCCTCTTTTTTTCCGTCGTCCTCCCTGCCTTCCTCCTTCTCTTTCCACTGAAAGTACTCGGCATCGAGATTGACTTTAATCTCGGACATGGCGTCCTCTTTCTTCTCTTCCGGTTTTTCCGCCTCAAACGGAATTCCGTGTTCCTCGAAATATTCCTCGTTGATCTTGATATCCGGCTTGATGGCTTTGTAGGAGTACATCTCCTGTTCCTGCTCCGCCTCGCGCCTGCGTTTTTCCTTTTCCGCTTTGCGGTTGGCATCCTCGATAATCTTCAAATATTTCTCGGTATCCTGCAGACTCTGCAAATGTCCCTTCAGCTCGGACTGGTTCGTGCGGACTCTCCGCTTCTCCTTTTTTAGCTTTTCTTCCATCTCGAGATAAATGTCCTTGACGGAATCCATCGCCTCCTGCATGATGTCCTGAATGTCTGCGAGTGCCTCGTCGGTATAGATGACGGACGCAGCGTAGACGTCCTCCGCTTTTTTGCTGGCGTCCCAGACAATCTCTTCCCCCTGCTTTCTGGCTGCGCGCTCTGCCTTATCGCGGCTCTGCTGGGTGAGTTCATACTCATCCATAATCTCGTAGACAGATGCATTCAGCTGTTGAAGTAGTTCTAACATCTGTTTTTTATCGATGATGACGCGATTCGTCTCCTTTTCATAGACTTCGCTCTTTGAGAGCATGACATGCATGTCCCGTAAAATTTTCTCTGTCTTATCACGAGCGCTCATTTCCCGTCTCCTAACTCTTTTTCTTTCTTCGAACCCGTTTTACAATTTTTACAATTACTACTATAAGCAATACGAGCAGCAAAATCAAGATTGCGATAATTCCGACAATCATGGCAAAAAACTTGTTCGGGTGGGACAGTCTCGCAGAGAGCGATGTATCCTCGTCCACCACTTTTCTGTCATGCTCCTCACTATAATATTGCGGAACGTTTGCGATTCCATCCCCGTCGGTATCCTCGAAAGATTCCATGTAGCGGGCGATGGCATCCCAGGCTTTCAATTCGTCTCCGTCCTCGTAGATGATGGCATCTGCATAGTCAGTGACCGGTGTTCCATCCGCAAGCTTTGGCACGAGGGACAGAAGACCGTACGACATATCGTTTACGGCGCCTAGCATCTGTCCGCTGTACAAATCGGAGACGACGCGGTAAAGTTTGTCATCCTCAATCTCCACACGGTTGCCGTCCGCATCGAGGATATAGGCGTCCGTCACGCGGTTTAACAGCATACGGTTCGGGTTGTAGGTAAAATTCAAACCACTCATATAGAGCCTTGCCGTCGGCATCAGCTCCGACACGGAGGCATCAATCTCCGCCGCCATCTTTAATTCTTCCCCCGTGAGGTAGACGCTCACGAGCGGGTAGCCCGGAATTCCGTCCTCCCCCGTCCCTAGCGAAAATGAATTGAAGACATCCGTCACGGTGATATCGCCCACCGGGTAGGTATCCCGGATGGTTCCCGACGGCGCCACCGCCATCTGTACGGTCTGCCCGTCAAAATCTTTGGAATTTTCCACTGCGTAGACATAGGCGTCCGATATGATATCGCCGAGATTTAGTTCCGTGTGCTTCTTCTCAAGATCGGCGAGACTGCAGAATGCAATATCGTTTGTCGCGAGCACCTGATCTTTGGTGTAACCAAACTGTGCGAGATAAAGCTCGTCGACCGCCTCCATGTATCCGTCGATCTGCTGCTGCGTCTCCTCGTCTTTTTCAATTGCGTTTGTAATTGGATTTAATTTGTAATTTTCTAAATCCCATCTGCCATCGTCTTTTCTCGTCATGGTAAAAGAGCCTAAATATTTGCCGTACTCCCCCGGCGAGACGATGTAGGTGTCGCCGTGCTGGATTGGCTCCTCCAAAACGGTGTGGGTGTGTCCGCTGACAATCAGGTCGAGTTCCGGTACATTCTTCGCTAAAATCTCATCCTCCGACTTACTCGCATCCCTCTGGTTGGTTCCGCTGTGGGAGACGCAGACATACATGTCGACGGCTTCCTCCTCCTCCTTAATCTGTGCAATCGTATCTTTGACCGCCTCCGATGCGTCCCGGAATGTGAGTGCACAGGTCGGCGCACAGGCGAGTGCGTCCTCACCGAACACGCCAATCAAAGCGATGCGGACACCGTCCTTTTCCACAATGACATAATCTTTGACCCCGTAATTGTAAAAGGCTTCTTTTAAAATCTGCTGATCATCCGTCAACCCCTCGCTCTCCATGGCTTCCCAATCGACGTTGCAGAGAAGAATCTCCGGCACTTCCTCCCCGCAGGATGCCGCGGTGTTCAGCATATTGGCAAGCCCTTTCGAACGGTAGTCGTATTCATGGTTTCCAAACGTGGTTGCATCGAATCCCAGATAGCCGAGCATGCGGAGTTCCGCCGCCTCCTCCTCGTAGACGGTCTGCACGAGAGTCCCCATGGAAAAATCTCCGCCGTCGAGAAGCAGCGTCTCCGGATTTTTTTCTTTCTGCTGCTTAATCAGGGTGCCGATTCTAGCAAATCCGCCCACCTCCTCCGTCTGTTCCTCCACAACTGTCGTGAAACTGTCCAGATGTGAGTGTACGTCGCTCACGAACATCACATCCACCGTCTCGGCTTTCTCCTCCGCCTGCAATGGGATTCCCCCAAATCCGCCGAGTGCAAGCACTGCTGCAAGCAGCAGTGCTGCGTTTTTGAATCTTCTCCTCACTGTACATTTCCCCCTATTCTATGTAGTTATATTTCCCACTCTGCGCTTTCTCGCGGCGCGACCGCCATCCTGCGCCGCGGCGGTTCTGCTCTGTTTCCTTTCCGGGCGCTTTCTCGCGGCGCAGAATCTGTATATCTACATTATAATCGACAATGGATTTCTATTCAATAAGGGAAATGTCCTTGTTTTTGTCGAATAAAATTCGGAGTCAAAAGCCGCTAATGAAAACTTGAACTGTCCTATTACGCAATATAACTTTTCCAGTTGTGGCTTAATGGAGGATATTAGATTTTCTTAATGTTCCGCGCGCTATCCAGCAACTCAGCAGCAGGACGCTGCTGAGAGCCCAAGCTGAGCCAGAGATGGCGAATCTTGGGCGGTTGCGGTCGCGGTTAAGATTTATGACAGAACATTTTCGACCCAAAGACATTTTTCCTTTTTGTCACAGTCCCCTCGATTTTTTCGTGCAGGCTTTCATCGCTTCGATGACTGCACTGCGCATTCCTTTTTCCTCCAGGACGCGGACTGCCTCAATCGTCGTCCCACCCGGAGAGCAGACCATGTCCTTTAATTCACCCGGGTGCTTTCCTGTTTCAAGCACCATCTTAGCGCTCCCTAGAACCGCCTGCGCCGCAAATTTGTAGGCTTTTGCGCGCGGCATGCCGTCCGCCACCGCAGCGTCCGCCATCGCCTCGATAAATAAAAACACATAAGCCGGTGAGCTTCCGCTGACCGATGTGACTACATCCATCAGATTTTCACTGATAACCTCCGTCTGTCCGAATCCTCCGCAGATTTCGCATACAGTTGTAGTTTCTTCTTTGGTTACATGCTCGTTGACGCAGAGCCCAGTCATGCCCTCGCCGACCATCGCCGGTGTGTTCGGCATCGTACGAATCAGCTTTACGTCCTTTCCAAACTGGCTTTTAAGCCACTCTAGCGTCCTGCCCGGCGCAATGCTGACGATGAGCTGTCTCTCTGTGACGGCATCTTTAATCTCCGCAATCACCTCCGCATAAAACTGTGGTTTGACGGCTAAAAAGAGCAGGTCTGCAAACGCTGCGACCTCGCAGTTGTCCCGGGTGATGCGCACTCCAAGCTTTGCTCTTTCCGCGAGCGTACCCTCTGTTTTTGCCGATACCATGACCTCGTCCAGCCTGCATTTTTCCGCTTTCAAAATTCCCTGCATCATGGCGTTTCCCATGTTGCCGCAACCGATAAATCCAATTTTCATTATGTAATCCCTCCTGTAATCTTTTCGGGGCGGGCGCCGCTCCTTTTTTGACGGACGCCGCGTATTTTTTGGCGCGCTGCCCCGCCTCCCTTTTTTGGCGCGCGCCCGCTCAGTCCTCCTCACAGCCTCTGTGTGGGAAAGGCATTTTCTAACATTTTAATCATATAACGTGTTAAAGTCAACCTCTTTGCCTGCTGTTCCCGACGGCGACTCCCCTCTACTGCTCCTCGGCGCGGTACACAATCTTCCCGTCAATCAACGTCATCAACACCTTAGCCCCCCGTCCAAACGGGCTCTCCCGCGTGATGACAAAGTCAGCGTCCTTTCCGGCTTCGATACTACCGACCCGGTCGTCAACCCCGATATGTTTTGCCGCGTTAAGCGTTATGGCGCGGAGTGCTTCAAATTCACTCATCCCGGCATCGATTGCAAACCCTGCGCAGAGTGCGAGATAGCGCTGTTCCACCACCGGTGCATCCGTGATGATGGCGACATTGCAGCCCGCCTTTGCCAATACGCCCGGCGTAGTGAAACTTTTCTCGCGAAGTTCGTATTTTGTTGCATGTCCAAAGGACGGTCCCACCGCCGCAGACACGCCCGCGGCCCCAAGCTCTGTGGCAATCAGCGCGCCGTCTGTCACATGGTCCAGCTTCACCTCAATTCCGAATTCCTCCCCAATGCGGAGCGCCGTAAAAATATCGTCCGCGCGGTGAACATGGGCTTTCAGCGGAAGCTCTCCCTCGATGACAGGAATCAGGGCTTCCAGTTTCTCGTCGTAGGCCGGCATCTTTAAGACGTCCGCTCCCGCCGCTTTTTTACGGTTGTTATAATCTTCCGCCTTATGCAGCATCTCGCGGATTGTTGCAGCAATCGACATGCGCGAATAGATGCCCTTCTGCTTATAGCAGTTCTTCGGATTCTCCCCGAACGCAATCTTCATACCGACCTTTTTTTTCACAATCATGTCGTCCACGCGGCTGCCGTTTGTCTTGATAGCACAAAACGTTCCTCCGATGACATTCGAACTCCCCGGGCCTGTCGCAACACAGGTCACGCCGCCGCTACGCGCCATCTCAAATGTTTTGTCCTGCGGATAAATGGCATCGATTGCTGAGAGCTGCGGCGTGACATAATCCCCCAGCTCATTGAAATCCTCACTCTCGAAGCCGATGGCAAAGCCCTGAAGCCCCAAGTGGCTGTGCGCATCCACAAACCCCGGGTAGATCATGAGCCCTGTGGCATCTAAAATCTCCGCATTATTAATCTCTTTTCCTTCTATCATCGGGGCAATCTTCTGAATCTTTCCATCCACCACAAAAATGTCCCCGACGAACGGCTCCTCATCCACAGAATTGTAAATTGTCCCCTGTTTTATCAACAAACTCTCTTCCATTTTTCCACATATCCTTCCTTTTCCATACAGACAAAATCATATTCATAGCATATTGTTCCTTAAAATACATTGTAACATACATTCTTCTCTATCAGAAAAAACCTTTTGGGTATAAAACAGCATTTTTCTTGTCCACTTTATAGGGTACATTCTAAAAAAAGCCATTTGGGTAAATATCGTTTTTTTCTTGCTATTTACCCGGAAATTTTCTTATTTCTTGGTAAAATCGCGGAAAATCTTCTTATTTACCCAAATGGCTTCGTTTTTATGCTGATTTGCTTCGTTTTTTTCGGGAAAAAGTATAAATATCAGGAAAAAAAACAATAATTACCCAAGTTCCGTCTGGCGCGGACACTCCGACGAGCTACTCCGCTCAAGACACCCGCACACGCTACTCCGCTTACACCGGCAGCATATTTTCCTCAAGCATCTCGATAAAGACCTTCACCACGTTCGGATCAAACTGGGTGCCGGAACACTTCTTCAGCTCCGCGATGGCATCCTCGTCGCTCATCGCCTTGTGGTAGATTCTGTCGTGCGTCATAACGTCATGGGAATCGACCACCGTAATGATGCGGGAGAGCAGAGGAATGTCCTCCCCTTTCAGTCCGTAGGGATATCCCAAGCCGTCCCAGCGCTCATGATGACAGAGAATATAGTCCGCAATCTCCCCGAGCTCCGGCGTGATTTTGGCAATCTCGTACCCCTTGATTGTGTGACTCTTCATAATCTCCCACTCTTCGTCGGTCAGACGCGTACTTTTCATCAGAATCGGCTCCGGAATCGCGACCTTTCCAATGTCGTGCAAAACCGCGAGAAGGCCAAGCTCGCTGATATCGCGCTGTTTCAATCCGAGCTTTGCACCGAGCTGCATCGCTATCTCCTTCGTGCGAATCGCATGCTGCTCCGTCTCATAGTCGCGCTCAATCAGCGTTTTTTCCAGAGAGCGCAATATCGCACTTCTCGCACTTGAGCCGTTCATCATCTTGCGCTGCACCATCTCCTTGCGCGCCTCCGTGAACGCCTGCTCATATTCTTTTACCTTCCCTCCAAAAGTCGCCTGTCCGTACTCGACGCTGATCTCGCGTCCGTCCACTTCCAGACACTGCATCTTTTCATAGAGTTCTTTCAAATGTTCCTCCGCCACATCTGCGGATGTTCCCGGCATCACAAGAATCATCTCATCGCCGTCGATACGCGCCGCAAAATCCGTCTTTCGCAGATTTCTCTTCAAAAACTCCGCCACCACACACAGCACCCTGTCTCCCGTCTCCGAGCCGCAGTCTTCGTTTAACGCCTTCAGACCATTGATGTTGAAAAGTCCCATGCTGACCGGCGTGTGGATTGTACGAATCTGCTCTTTTACATAGCGTTGCAGATAGGCGCGGTTGTAGAGCCCCGTCAGAATATCATGTATACTGTCATATTCCAATTGCTCCATCACCCGCTTCTGTCCCGGCACTTCGTTGTATACAAGCAAAGTTCCCGTAAAACGGTTCTTCGCATCCGTGAGGCGCTTATACTGAATCTGATACCAGCTCGACTCGCCGTCCTTCTCCAACACGACCTCCAAAATATCCGCCCGCTTCTTCGAATTCGGCGTCAGGTAAGGATTCTTTACGCAAAACTGCGACAGGCTCATCTTTTTCTCCAGCAGGAAAAAATCTTCCGCACTCTGGTTGTGCATCACAAGACGGTTCTGATTGTCAAAGAGCAGAACCGGGTCATTCATATTTTCAAAAATGTACTTGCGCACGTGCCTCTGCAATCCCATCGGCTCGTACTGAAATGTGAAAAAATAGAACAAACATGCCAGTATGCTGTAAAAGATAATGGAGAAATCCACGTTCCATTTCCATATTAAAAATACCCCGTTTATCGCGATGACTCCCACCATGCCGAACAAAACCACCTCATACTGTCTGCGGTAGATTTTCGGCGTCTCGATGCATTTGCGGATCAGAAGCACCGCCGACGCTGCAAACAAAGTATAGCAGATGCCGAGATGACAATAGAACCACGCGTGCGGCTGTAAAGAGAGATAGAGGTCACCTCCCACCATCACCTGACGATAACTCAGCGCGCACTCCACAAACGTGTTGCAATACAGAATCACGTTGTCGCAGCCGAGCACGAAAATCAATATATTCTCCAACTTCTGAGGGAATTCTTTTTTTCCGGATAAAAAAAAGCTGTATTTGAGAAAGAAGAAGAGCATCCAGTCAATCATCATATATACCAGACTGTTTCCCATAGACATCCAAAAATAGGAATCGCAAAGCATTGTAACGGTATAGGCCACAATTGCCACGAATCCGCATGCAATCATGCGGTTTAAGCTTTTACCGACAGACCCTTTCTTCGGAAGAGACTTGATAAAATAGTATGCCACTACTCCAGCCACACACAGAAAAACCAACGCATACACCCATTTATTCACAAAAAAAGCCTCCTTGACACAAACATCTGCAAAACTATAGTACTATTATACATATATTTGTCAGAATGTGCAAATGTTTGTGTCAAAAAGGACATTTTTGTTTATCAGTTCAGCCATAGCCCATGCAGTGTGTGAATCATGCTTGCATGAAGGAACACACTGTATGAGGCTATGAGTGGAACGCCTGCATATGAGCAAAGTAGTGTGCTGAACTGATACTTTTAATCGGCAGTTCGGATGTTTCGTATCTTCTCGCGAACCGGAAGCACCATCGACGGGGAGACGGAAAGCTCGTCAAATCCCATGCCAACAAACGTCTCCGTCAACGTTGTATCTGCGCCCAATTCCCCGCAGATGCCAACCCAGCAGCCCTCCTTATGACCGTTGTCTACAATCATCTGCAGCATGCGCAGGATTGCCTCGTGGTGGGAATCGTAGATGGCGTCGAGCTTCGGATTCTGGCGGTCGATCGCCAGCGTGTACTGCGTCAGATCATTTGTCCCCACCGAGAAGAAATCGACTTCTTTTGCCAGAAGATCGCTGATCATTACCGCCGCCGGCGTCTCAATCATGATGCCGAGCTCACAGTCCTTGTACGGAATCCCCTCCGCGGTAAGCTCCGCCTTGACCTCCGCGACAATCTCCTTGATGTGAAGCACCTCCGCCACCGAGATAATCATCGGAAACATGATGGAAATGTTTCCGTAATAGCTGGCGCGGTAGATGGCGCGAAGCTGCGTCTTAAATATTTCCGGGCGGTCTAAGCAGATGCGGATGGCGCGATAGCCCATCGCCGGGTTTTCCTCTTTTTCAAGTCCAAAATAACCGACCTGCTTGTCCGCTCCGATGTCCAGCGTGCGGATAATCACTTTCCTGCCCGCCATATTCTGCGCCACGGTCTTATACGCCTGAAACTGTGCCTCCTCCGTCGGATAATCCTCCGACTCGAGGTATAAAAATTCGCTTCGGAACAGGCCGATTCCTGCGGCATCGTTGGCAAGCGCGCCCGCCACATCACCGACTCCGCCGATATTCGCGTAGAGATTAATCTTCCTGCCGTCTAGGGTGACGGTCTCCTTACCTTTCAGTTCGAGGAGCAGGCGCTTTTTCTTCTCCTCCTCCTCCTTTCTGGCACGGTAAATTTTTATGGTATCCTCATCCGGGTCGAGGATAATGCGCCCCTCGTACCCGTCCACTATCCCAAACTTACCGTCGGCATCCTCCGGATAATCGACCCCGATTAAAGCCGGAATGTTCATGGTACGGGCGAGGATTGCGGTGTGTGAATTCGTCGAACCATGCCTCGTCACAAAGGAGAGCACTTTCGACTTGTCTAGCTGTACGGTCTCGCTCGGCGCAAGGTCGTCCGCGAGCAGGATAAAAGGCTCATCCCCCGTCACACCGCTGCCTTCGTCTCCCTGCAGGATTGAGATGACGCGGTTCGAAATGTCCCTGACGTCCGCCGCGCGCTCCCGCATATAGTCGTCGTCCATCGCGGCAAACATCGCGGAAAAATTGTCGCCGGTGCCGGCAACCGCAAACTCCGCGTTGACCTCCTGCAAGCGGATAATATTAGCAACCGACTCCGTGTAATCCGGGTCGTCAAGCATCATCTGGTGTACCTCGAAAATCGCCGCATTCATCTCGCCGACCTCGCGGACTGCTTTCTCGTAAAATCCCGCCAACTGCTGCTTTGCCGTCTCTTTCGCCTGATTGAAGCGCTCTATTTCCGCTTCTATATCATTTACGTGGCATCTTTTTACCTGGTTCTCCTTCTTCCCGTGGATCATGAGCCGCCCGATTGCGATGCCTGCAAACACGCTTTTTCCCTGTAAAACCATGAACATTCTCCTCTCTGAATCTGATAATCTTACAAATTCTCCTTCAGAAATGCAGTCAATGCTTCCATTGCGGCTTCCTCCTGGTCACCGTCCGTCTTAAGGACAATCTCCATGCCGCATTTGACTCCGAGCCCCATGACTCCTAAGATGCGCTTTGCATCGACCTCCTTCCCGTCCTTTGCAATGGTGACGCTGCATGGATATTTTGCCGCCTCCTTGACAAAGGCTCCCGCCGGTCTCGCATGAATCCCCTCCGGGTCTGTAATCGTATAAGTAAACTCTCTCATATCTTTCTCCTTTCTACGCCTCTGCGGCGTCCTGTTCGGTACGCCGGGCTCTGCAAACTTTTTTTGCTGCGCCGGGCTCTACCCTACGCCTCCGCGATATCCTTCTTCAACACTCCGAGCAGGATGCATCCCACGGCTGAGCCAGCCGCCAGTGCAACCAGATACATCAGTGGATTGCCGACGGTCGGCACGACGAAGATTCCTCCGTGCGGTGCCATCAGGGTACAGCCAAACGCCATGGAAAGTGCGCCCGCAACTGCGGAGCCGATGATGCACGACGGAAGGACGCGCAGCGGGTCGGATGCCGCAAATGGAATCGCGCCCTCAGAGATGAAGGACAATCCCATGATAAAGTTCGTCGGCCCCGCCTTTCTCTCCTCCGCGGTAAATTTCTTTTTGAAAAAGATGGTCGCTAGCGCGATTGCAATCGGCGGAACCATACCTCCCACCATAACTGCCGCCATGATACCGTAGTTTCCCGCCGCGATTGATGCCGTTCCAAACACATAAGCCGCCTTGTTGACCGGGCCTCCCATGTCGACGGACATCATTCCGCCGAGAATTGCGCCTAAGATGATGGCACTCGCCCCGTTTAAGCTCTCCAACCCGTTGTTCAACATTGTGTTGAGTGCTCCGACCGGAGGCTCGACAATGTATGTCATTATCACTCCGACTAAGAAAATACCAATCAGCGGATAGAGCAGCACCGGCTTGATTCCGTCTAAGCTCTCCGGCAATTTACTGAAAATCTTTTTTAACAGAAGGACGATATATCCTGCGACAAATCCTGCTACCAATGCGCCGAGAAAACCGGAGGTTCCGTTTGCCGCAATCGCCCCGCCGACGAAGCCGACCGCAAGTCCCGGGCGATCCGCAATACTCATCGCGATAAATCCTGCGAGAATTGGAAGCATGAATCCGAATGCCACGCCGCCGATGGATTTAAACATCGCTGCCAGAGGGGTGATTGTCCCGAAGTTGCCGCGCTCCTCCATCGGGAGTGAGTTCAAATCAACTGCAAAGCCGTCAATCAAAAATGCGATTGCGATGAGGATTCCGCCTCCGACTACGAACGGCAGCATGTGGGACACCCCGTTCATCAGATGTTTGTAAATCTGGTGTCCGATGCTCTCACCGCCCGCAGTAATCTCCTCCTGCACTTTGCCATCTGCGTGGAAAACATGTGCTTCCCCTTTCATCGCCCGCTCAATCAACTGATCCGGCTTGCTGATGCCGTCCGACACCTGACACTGAATCACCTTTTTGCCGTCAAAACGATCCATCGGGACCTTGGTGTCCGCCGCCACGATAATGCAGTCCGCCTCGGCGATCTCCGCGCTCGTCAACACGTTTTTCGCGCCGCCTGAGCCCCTCGTCTCAACTTTGATCTCACAGTCCGCCGCCTTTCCGGCTTTCTCTAATGCCTCAGCCGCCATATATGTGTGGGCGATTCCGGTCGGACATCCCGTCACGGCGAGAATTTTTTTCCGCGGCTCCTCGCTCTTTGCATTTGTGTTCCGGATGACTTCCTTCACCGCCTCTTTCGCGTCTTTCTCCGCCTCCGCTCTGTCGATAATCTGCAAAAACTCTGTCACGCTTGCCGCGTTCTCCAGCGCCTCCGTAAATCCCTCGTCCATCAGAAGAACCGACAGTTTGCTCAGCACGTCTAAATGTACATTGTCCCCGGTATCCGGCGCCGCAATGAGGAAAATCAGATGCACTTTCTCCCCGTCTAAGGCATCGAAATCCACGCCGTCTTTCAGCACCATCGCTGCCAGCCCCGGCTTTTTCACTGCGGAGGACTTGCAGTGCGGGATTGCGATTCCCTCGCCGATTCCCGTCGTGCTCTCCTCCTCCCTCGCATACACACCCTTGCGGTATTCATCTACATTTGTAATTTTCCCACTCTTTGCCATCAGGTCGACCATCCGGTCTAAGACCTCGTTTTTGCTTTCGGCTGCACCGTTTAGATCGATGCTCTCCGCCGATAGTAAATCTCTGATTTTCATAAAATATTCCTCCTATCTCAAAATTTGAAATTTGTCAATATATCTCCCGATATATTTTTTA
>CAZBUW010000058.1:0-19085 GCA_964495195.1 uncultured Roseburia sp. | reverse complement strand
TTTGGTTATAAAGGAACCAACTTATAAAATTTGAGCTTCTAACTCAATCAATAAGGCAACCAAAGTTGCCAATCGGCAGTGGACCCGGCTGTCCGTATGGCCTTGACTCTTTCGACAAAAATTGTCACAACGGAGTGGTCCAGAATAATTGCTTGGAAAGACTCTTTTGGTATCTCTCCTAAGTTACGTCCATAATAGCATTGGAGCGTTTTATGTGTCAATATAAAATTCAAAAAAGATGTGGTGAAATCGGTTGATATTTACGAAAAATCGGGTAAAATGATAGATAGAAGAACCTTTGGTCATAACCCGGGGAGGACGTTATATGGAATTAGAGAAGAAAGTTATGCTTGTAGTGGATGATATCGAGATGAATCGCGCGATTCTACGGGAGTATTTTCAGGGAGAGTACGAGATTCTGGAGGCATCGGACGGCGGTGAGGCATATCGGATTCTGGAGGAGGCGTTCGTCGATATTCTTGTGACGGATTTGAACATGCCGGGGCTCGATGGATTTGGACTGATTGAAAAAGTCCGCGGTGACAGCCGGTTTGACCTGCTCAAGATCATCGCGATAACAGAGGCGCTCGAATTGGAGGAGACAGACAGAGAGAGGCTGAAGGATCTGGGCGCGGACGATGTGATTGAGAAGCCCTTCTCGACGGAGCTGTTGTGCCATCGTGTGAGAGGGGTAATGTCCGGGGTCAAGCTTTTAGCGAGAGCGGAGCAGTTTCGGTTCTGCATGGAGTTTAGTCCGATTCCGTTTGGCGTTGTGAGACTTTTGCGCGGGGCGGAGGACGAACCGAAGGATATGGAGTATTGTTATGTAAACCATGCCTATGGAAATGTTTTAAACATTCCGGCTGTGAATATCATCGGGCGCACCCACTTTTCCCTGACGACGGAGCACGGTGCAACCTGGCTGCTTCTGCTTGAGAATGTGGAGAAGACAGGGGAGGCGGACAGCGCCACCATCTTTTACGACGGTCTGCAGAAGTACTATTCCCTGAATTTGTATCAGGATGTGGACGATTATTTTATTTTTTCCATGGGGGATGTGACGGAGCAGAAAATGACGGAACTGTCCCTCAGGGAGAGCGAGCAGAAGTACAAGCTCGCTCTCGAGGGGGCGGATGTCTTCACATGGGAATATGATATCGGGAACAAAAGAATCATTCAGTCGCAGGGATACCAGCGGACGAACAGCTATCCGGCGGTAATTGAGAATGTGCCGGAGGTGTTCTTTCAGACCGGCTATGTCAAGGATGAGAGCAGGGAAGCTTTCAGGGAACTGTATCGTCAGGTGCAGGAGGGTGTACCACAGGTGCACGGCGAGTTCTGGGTCAGGGATCTGAAGGGGGAATCCTGGTATAAAAAACGGACGACCTACTATGTGACGAAAGATGAGGACGGACGGCCGTACAAGGCGTACGGAGCCGGGATGGACATCACCCGGAGTGCGCTTGGTGAGCTGCGCTACAGCGAGGAGGAGGAGTACCGCAGACAGGTACAGCCCGGAATGCTCGCGGTGAGCTGCATCAATCTGACGGCGGAAAAGGTGGAGGATGTCTATTACCGCGATACGAAGCAGAAGTATGAAAAAAACAGTTTCTCAACGGATTACAGGGAGTGGATTGAGGTGTGGCTGCAGGAGGTTCATCTGTCCGGACAGGACGCCGATGAACTTGGCATTGAGGCGCTGCTGGATGCATACCGCAGGGGAAAAGAAGTCGTAAAAAAAGAATTCTGGGCAGTGTGGCGGAGCACGCGGGATGTGGTGTGGATTCAGGTTGAAGTGAGGATGTTTGGCAGACCGGAGACAGGGGAGATTATCGCCTATTTTTACAACCGTGATATCACGGTGGAGCGGATGCAGAACAGTTTGATCAAGTCCGCGATAGAACTTGACTACGATTGTGTGAGCTACATCAATATCCGCAATAAGCATTATAAGATGTACTTCGGGGAAGGTTCAGAGGAGGATGAGGGCTCTGATTACGACGCCATCGTGCGTGCCCATGTGGGACGCGTCGTGGTGACGGACGACGCCGAGGCTGTTGTGGAGGCGATGTCGCTGCGAACCGTGCTGCTCACCTTGGAAAAGCAGCCGGTATACACCTACGAATACGATATGCAGGAGAAGGATGGAAGCATCCACAGGAAAATGCTCCGTTTCTTTTATGCGGATCGTGAGATGGGGCTGATTGTCATCACACGCAGCGATATCCAGCAGCTTATCTCCCTCGAGAGGGAGAAACAGGACAGGTTAGAACAGGCGCTCGAGACAGCGAGACAGGCGAGTCTGGCAAAGAGTGAATTTTTGTCCAGAATGAGCCATGACATCAGGACTCCGATGAATGCTATTCTGGGAATGACCTCCATTGCCAAAGGCGAATGCCGCGACGAACGGATTTTGGATTGTCTGGATCAGATTGAGGGGGCGGGCAAATTTTTGTTGAGACTGATCAACGACATTCTCGATATCTCAAAGATTGAGAGCGGAAAGCTCGTGTTGAAGGAGGAGGTCTCCGCTGTGGAATCGTTGATCGGAAGCATCGAGGCGACCGTTATTCCGTTGATGGAGGAGAAAAATATCACGTTCCATCTGCACCAGTCGCTCGACTATGATCATATTTTGATTGACGAGGTGCGGTTTAAACAAATCTTTTTTAACCTGTTGTCAAATGCGGCAAAATATACGCAGGAGGGTGGAAATGTGACCTTCTCTGTGGAGGAGACCGGCAGGAGCGACAGAATCAGCAGGGTGCGTTTTCAGGTGCAGGACGATGGAATCGGTATGAGCCCGGAATTTTTGGAACACGCCTTTGAGCCGTTTATGCAGGAAGCGAACGACAATCAGACGCAGAATCAGGGAACCGGTCTCGGTCTTGCCATTGTTAAAAATCTGGTCGAGCTGATGAACGGTAAAATCGCGGTTGAGAGTGAGCGGGGGAAAGGAACCACGTTTGTGGTTGATATGCCTTTGACGCTGGCAAGCGGGAGCGGTCTGAAAGAGGAGGAACATCCGTCCGAGGAGGTATCACGTCTGCGCGGCAAGCGCATTCTGCTCGTGGAGGACAACCACATCAACACGATTGTGGCGCGTCAGCTCCTGGAGAGCAAGGGCGTTGCAGTGGAGCACGCAAGCAATGGAAAGGATGCGGTGGATTTATACCAGCTTAGCGAGAGAGGGCGTTACGACTTGATTTTGATGGACATCCGGATGCCGGTTATGAACGGGCTTGAAGCGGCGGAGACCATCCGCGGATTTGAGCGGGAGGATGCAAAGACGATTCCGATTATCGCAATGACTGCAAATGCCTATGAGGAGGACATCCAGAAATCCATCTCGGCAGGGATGAATGGACATCTCGCGAAGCCGATTGAGCCGAAACTTTTTTATCAGGAACTTTTAAAATGGATAAAATAAGCAAAATAGGACCATATTAATTACAAAAACGATGGAGGTCATCAATGGATTCAATATGGTCAGATCACACAGCGCTTCCGCATTTCCCGAAGCTCTGCGGGGATATCCGCACTGATGTCGCAATCGTCGGCGGCGGAATGGCGGGGATACTGTGCGCTTATTTTTTAAATCAGGCGGGCGTGGACTGCGTCCTCTTAGAAAAAGACAGAATCGCCGGGGGAGTCACCCGGTACACGACAGCAAAAATTACCAGCCAGCAGGGTGCGGTGTATCAGCAGTTGTTGAAGCGCCTCGGAGCGGAGCGCGCGGGACTTTTTCTGCGGGCGAACGAGGGAGCTTTAGAGGATTACCGGAAGCTGGCAGAAAAATACGAGTATTCCTTTGAGGAAGTGGATTCCTACCTCTTTTCCAGAGGCGGAGAGAAAATCATAGAACAGGAACTGCAGGCGTTGAGGGAGCTGCGATATCCCGCAGAGTATGTCGGGGAATTGCAGCTCCCTTTTCCGGTTGCGGGCGGGATTCGTTTTAGAAAACAGGCGCAGATGAATCCCTATCTTCTAATCCGCGAACTTGTGAAGGGACTTCGCATCTATGAACATTCCGAGGTGCGGGAGATGACGGAGTATTTTGCAGTTACGGCGCAGGGGACAGTCACAGCGGAAAAAATTATCATCGCCACACATTTTCCGTTTATCAACACCAGGGGAAGCTATTTTTTAAAGCTGTACCAGAGCCGCGCCTATGTGCTTGCGCTGGAGCGTGCGATGGAGGTGGGCGGCATTTATCTCGAGGCGGACGGGATGGGGCTCTCCCTAAGAAACGCAGGGGATTATCTGCTCTTAGGCGGCGCTTCGGAGCGCACCGGCAGGCTGACGGGAGGGTGGAAGACGCTGCGCGCAGTAAAGGGTGATTTTTTTCCGCAGGCGAGGGAGAAGTACCACTGGGCGACGCAGGACTGTATGTCGTTAGACGGTATGCCCTACATCGGAACGTATTCGAAGTTTACGCCCGATCTCTATGTGGCGACCGGGTTTAGCAAGTGGGGGATGACGGGGTCCATGCTCGCAGCAAAAATTCTGACGGACCTTGTGCAAGAGAGGGAGAATGAGTATGCGGCACTCTTCTCGCCGTCGCGCAATATGCTTGGCAGACAGCTCTTTGTGAATCTGAAGGAGGCGGTGTCGAATCTGCTTCCGCCCGGGAAAAAGAGGTGCTCCCATCTTGGATGTGTGCTGCAATGGAATCCGGTGGAGCGCACCTGGGACTGCCCCTGCCACGGTTCCCGCTTTGAGGAGGACGGCGGCAGGATTGAGAATCCGGCGTGCGACGACCTAAAACAAAAGAAAAAGGATGCGTGATTGCACAACGGCACAACGGGGACGCACCCTTTTGTTCAACGGGGACGCACCCTTTTGTTCAAAGGGGACGCACCCTGTCACCAAAACGCGGTGTCGGCATAAGCTAAAGGGAAAGTAGTTTTGGAGAAAACGCGTGTATTGTGATAATAAGATTGTGCACACGATAAAGGAGGGCGATTCCCTCTATAAGCTGTCCAGACAGTATATGACGACCGTGAATGAGCTCATCATGGGAAATCCGGGCATCAACCCTTACAATCTGCAGATTGGCATGAAGATGACCATCTGTCCGGGACCGGGGTATGAGCAGACCGAGCAGCAGGAGAGCACCATGGATGACCTTGAGGAAAAAATGGCGCGCGCCTGGGGCGAACACGTTATGCTCGTACACATGTATTTAGTCAGCGCTCTAAACGACCTGCCTGATTTGACTGCCATCATGAACCGCATGGAGCGCAATGTTGGGGAGATTACCAACCTTTTCGCGAACGATTTGCCGATGGAGACGAGAAATACGCTGCGTGAGATGCTGATGCAGCACGAGCAGACTTTTTCAGAGCTGTTGTCTGACTTGAGGTCGGGAAATGAACAGGGTTATCAGGAGAACGTGAGGCGCTGGTTCGAACAGGGAAATGAGCTCGCAGACTTTTTGAGCCGGGCCAATCCGGCTTACCGCAGAAGGGATTTGAACCGGTATTTTGGTGACCACCTGCAGCTTCTGCTCGACATGGCAAATGAATATTGGAACGGTGACTATGAAAAATCTATGCAGACGTTCGACATCGCAAGGGAGCAGGCAGAGCAGATTGGAAGCTATCTCGCGAGGAATCTTCGCTAGGAGCGCCGGGAAAAAGAATCGCGCATAAAAATACAAAAAATGTTTGACGCACCTTTGATTTGTGGTAATATATATAACGTTAGCAATGAATCAGACGGTGCGTCTCTCGATGTGCCACCTGCAAAACCGGAGGAGCAAAAGAAAATGGTGAAAGTAGTTAAGTTTGGCGGCAGCTCGTTAGCAAGTGCAGAGCAGTTTACAAAAGTAGGAAAAATCATCACATCCGATGAACAGAGACGGTATGTGGTGCCGAGCGCGCCGGGAAAAAGAAATTCCAAAGATACCAAGGTGACGGATATGTTATATCAGTGCTATGCGTTGGCAGAGGCGGGGGAAGATTTCCGCGTAAAACTGATGAAAATCAAAGACCGTTACGATTCTATTATAAATGGATTGAACCTGAAGTTGTCCTTAGAGGGTGAATTCAAGACAATCACTGAAAAATTTAAAGAAAAAGCCGGTTCTGACTACGCGGCATCCCGCGGAGAGTATTTGAACGGTATCGTCATGGCAAATTATCTTGGCTATGAGTTTGTCGATGCGGCGGAAGTCATTGTTTTTGACGAGGACGGCAATTTTGAGGCGGAGGAGACTGACAAACGCCTGAGTGCCCGCCTGGCGAAAGTGGAGAAAGCGGTTATTCCGGGATTTTATGGAGCCAAAAAAGACGGCACCGTAAAGACATTCTCGAGAGGCGGTTCCGACATTACCGGATCGATTGTTGCAAAAGCGGTCCGCGCATCTGTTTACGAAAACTGGACGGATGTATCCGGGTTTATGGTTGCAGACCCGAGAATTATCAAAAATCCTGAGACCATCAAGACAATTACATACCGCGAGCTTCGCGAACTCTCCTACATGGGCGCAAGCGTGCTCCATGAGGACGCGGTATTCCCTGTCAGAAAATCAGGAATCCCGATTAATATCCGCAACACCAATGCGCCGGAGGATGAGGGAACCTGGATTGTGGAGAGCACCTGCCAGGCATCCGCATACACCATCACCGGTATCGCCGGAAAAAAAGGATTCGTCTCGGTCAACGTTGACAAAGATATGATGAATTCCGAAGTGGGATACGGTAGAAAAGTGCTGCAGGCGTTCGAAGAAAATGGAATTTCATTCGAGCATATGCCATCCGGTATCGATACAATGACAGTATTCGTTCATCAGGAAGAGTTCGAGGGAAAAGAGCAGCAGGTTATCTCAGCGATTCACCGTCTGGCAAATCCTGACGCCATCGACCTTGAGGCCGACCTTGCATTGATAGCTGTAGTTGGAAGGGGAATGCGTTCTACGCGCGGTACGGCGGGAAGAATCTTTTCTGCATTAGCGCACGCCAACGTCAATGTTAAGATGATTGACCAGGGTTCCTCAGAGCTCAATATTATCATCGGTGTCAGCAACGATGATTTCGACACCGCAATCGCAGCCATCTACGACATTTTTGTAGTGACACAGTTGTAGAATACGGCGTAAAATGATAAAATAGAAATGTCCCGGTATTTTTGGAATATCGGGGCATTTTTGCGATACAGGAAAAGGATAAATGCGATGAAGCGACCAAAGAGAACTTGTTTAAAAAAACTGTTTTGTATAAAATTTGTGAGAGTTGTTCTTGTGGCAGGCACTTTTTTTAGTCTGATTCTGACAGCCCTGACTTTTTCGGTTGCCTGCGTCTGGGGCGGGGACGAAGCGGTCGGTTTCGTCTTGAGCGAGGCGCTCATGATGCAAAAAGACGATGAATCCGAAGCAGCGCAGAGCGTAGTAGAGACGGGACAGACGGCGCCGCAAGAGGAGACGCAGAGCGTGATGGAGCCGGGACAGACGGCGCCGCAAGAGGAGTCGCAGAGTGTGATGGAGCCGGGACAGACGGTGCCGCAAGAGGAGACGCAGCAGGGCGATTTGGTTTCGCAGGAGACGGAGGAGCGCGAGGCGCGTGAACTTGCGGAGCGCATCGCGGCGGCGGAATATCCTTTTTACATAAAAGTCAACCGGGAACAGTGCTGCGTCACGGTCTATGCGGTGGATGAGGACGGCGCCTACACGGTTCCGTACCGCGCGATGGTCTGTTCCACAGGGCTTTACAACAGGACGCCGGCCGGGACGTTTCATATATCGGACAAATATGTCTGGCGCGACTTAAACGGCGGTGTGTGCGGACAGTATGCATCGCGTGTCCACAAAGGCGTGCTGTTTCATTCGGTTCCGTACTATTCCCATTCGAAGAATGCGCTCTGCACTAACAAATATAACATGCTCGGGGAGCAGGCATCGGCGGGCTGTATTCGATTGACGGTGGAGGACGCGAAATGGATTTATGACAACTGTCCGTCCGGAACGACGGTGGAGGTCTATGACGATGAGAATCCGGGGCCGTTAGGGAAACCGGAAGCGGTCACGATTGACACAGATAGTCCGAACAAGGGCTGGGACCCGACCGACCCGGATGAAAATAATCCGTGGCGGGAGGAGACAGAAAGCCGGAATCCGGGCGAAGCGGCAAATTAGACAGAAACAACCGGGAAAAATAAACATGAGAAAGGCGACACCATTTTCTTTTGAAATGATGTCGCCTTTTAAACTTCATTGTCCATGGGACCGTACCTCTTTTTCTTAATTTTAACTGTTCCGAAATCGAATTTTTTATATTTTGATACCTCAGGTATCATAAAATTTTTGGACTTCTTCGTATTCTTTGTATTGTGGATTTGTATTCCAACTGATTCTTGAAATGGATGCATATTCGATTAAGATAGATCTGTATCTCATTTCTTTATTCTTTCGTAAGATGAATCAGGGTCTCATTCCTCTAATTATAGATTACGAATGCAATTATGTTTTTGGTGGTCTGTACCTCCTTCTTTCTTATTTCTTGGGTTTATCTCAAATTTCTGGTGGAATCTCCTCCCTTCCGGTAAGGGGTTTATTTTTATTCCCTTTTTCTTCCGATTTCGTTTTTGTTAATTGCATTATAGCGCCGCGAAAAAAGATTGTCAACAAGTATTTTGAAAATTTATGATTTGTTTATAAAATAAAAAGAAAATTGTTTGAAATGGCAAGAATATTCTGAAAACTTAAAAGTGGCAGAAGGGGCACTGCTTTCATATAATACAGAGAAGGCAGTATTAAAAATTGCAAATACGGAAAGGCATGGTTTTAGTATGAACGAACAGACAGTTCTTTTTATCAGCGATATGCGGCAGGTATATCTGGCAGATATTTTAAATAAAAGCGGGCATGATGTCAGATGCCTCGACATCCGGGACAGCGTTATCTGGAAGGAACAGCTTTTAAAACTCCAGGATTTTCTGCCGGATGCAAAAATGCTGATTCTCCCGATACCGGCGACGCTTCTGACCGGGCAGGAACTTTTTATGGAAGTGCTCAACAAAAAAATGAAGAACGATACGCTGGTTCTGGGAGGATGTTTTTCGCAGGAGTTTGTGGAGTGGATGGAGCAGCGCGGGATTGCGTATCTGGATTTCATGGAGGACGAGACCGTGGTGGAGGAGAACGCTGTCGCCACGGCGGAGGGGGCAATCGCGGACGTCATTCTCCACAGCCCTTACAATATCGACGAGTCCAAAATCATTGTGTCCGGTTACGGAAAGTGCGGCCGGGCAATCGCGGAGCGGCTTCAGGCATTGGGTGCCCGTGTGACCGTTCTCGCGAGGAAAAAAGAGAGCCGCAAGGCTGCAAAAAAAGAGGGATTTTACGCCGCCGATTTCGCATTTGGGCCGGAGGAGGCCATGGGGGCAAATGTGCTCATCAACACCGTACCTGCCCCGGTAATCACAGAACTGATGATTCGCGAACTGCCGAAAAATGCCTATCTTCTCGACATTGCGTCAAAACCGGGGGGAGTCGATTTTGAAAGTGCGAAGGAACACGGAATCAGAGCGCAGCTGCTCCTCGGCATTCCGGGAAAATACGCACCCTTAGAGAGCGCCTACATTCTGGCAAGGGCAATCGAGAGATTTACACTCCGTATGAGCAGTCTGAAATAAAATTGCAGATAGGAAAGGCAAGGGATCAATATGGATTTCTCTAAATTGACAATTGGGTTCGGAATCACCGGCTCTTTTTGCACATTCGCTAAAACCAGACGTGAGGTACAAAAGTTAAAAGAGATGGGAGCGAATGTGATTCCCATTTTTTCATTTAATGCACAGAGCTGTGACACGCGGTTTGGAAGTGCCAGAGACTTCGTCGACGGAATCTGTGACATCACGGAAAACGAGGGGATTAAGAGCATCTGCGCGGCAGAGCCAATCGGCCCGCACAATTTTTTGGACATTATGGTGATTGCACCCTGCACCGGAAACTCCGCAGCCAAGCTCTGCAACGGGATTGTCGACACGCCGGTTCTCATGGCGGCGAAGGCGCATATGCGAAACGGTAAACCGCTCGTGGTTGCAATTTCCACCAACGATGCCCTGGCGACAAACTTTAAGAACATCGGGATGCTCATGAACATGAAGCAGATCTACTTCGTGCCGTTTGGGCAGGACAATGCCAAGTGCAAGCCTAATTCCATGATTGCCAGGATGGAACTTTTGCCGGACACCATCGAAATGGCGCTGAACGGAAAACAGATTCAGCCAATCTTGCAGAAGCCGGAGGAATAAACAATTTCTATATAATTGAAATGAAAAAGAGGACGCAGCTCTTGGAAAAAGAGAAACGTCCTCTTTTTTTGTAGAAAAATCAATATTTAATCCTGATTTGATATTTCTCGAGCCATTCGTTAATCTGGATATAGTAGGCAGCGGTTCGCGCCCATTCGGTCTGTATCTGTCCGGCCTGAGCGAGCCCGGTCTGTATCTGTCCGGCCTGAGCGAGCCCGGTCCGCGTCTGTCCCTGCCGCGTTTTAAAACGGCAGAAGGCAGCGACTTTTCCGGGTTCCACAAATTCCAGCAGAGGACTGTTCGAATCGGCGAGAATGGTGCGAAGCCGGGCTGATAGCAGAGCTTCATATGCCGGATTGTGTGCGGTGGGAAAAGCGCATCTTTTTCGAGAGGAGACAGATTCTGGCAGAATATCACAAAAAGCCTCGCGGAGAATAGAGCGGAAAGCTCCGTCCCTGGTTTTGGAAGCGCAGGAAACCGCAAAGAGGTAGCTTGCGAGCCGCAGGTCGGCGAGAGGCATGCGCATATCGATGCCGGATTGTGCCCCGCAGCGGTCCATGCTGTCAAACAGAGCCTGTGTGGTCTGGCGCATCGCCGCGAGGGAATGCCGCCGATAAAGTTTCGTCTCCTTAGCGCCGCCGTCACACCAAAGATTGTCGCTTCGGATATTCCCGATGGCATACTCCAGATAAGACGGTACGTCAAGCTTTTTTATAAAATCATCTTTTAACAAAATGGATGGATTCTGCCAACCTGCAATTGTGCCGTCGCGGGCGCCCGTTGTACAGTGATCCCGGGCAGCCGTGCCGCAAACGCCATCCGGCATCGCAGAGCCGGGCCAGACTGCCCCGCCGCCCAAAAGAGTCCCGCCCGCTCCGGTCAGTGCAATCCTGCATTGGGAGGCGGCGAGCCGGCAAAAGTACAACAGCGCGGCATCAAAATCCGACATGCAGGGAAGGTCGTGCGCCGCTACGGAGGCGGACAGATAACCGAACTGCCTTCGACTGTCGCACAGAAGGCGGGAATGTTCGGTGCCAAACCGCGCTGCCACTTCCGCCGCGCAGACGGAGTCTTCGGACGGCTCGAATCGGTCTGTGTTCTCTTTGAAATCAAAAGAGAATGTGGAGAGCGGGGAATTTGGTCTGGCATCGGCGCAGAGTGCGGTGACGACGGAGGAGCCAAGTCCGCCGGAGAGAAAACAGCCAAGCGGGGCGCTTCCGGCGGTCTGCCTTCGGACGGATTCAAGCACAAGCTCTCTGGTGTGTGCAACAACTTCCACGTGGGATTCCCGACATGGTGTGACATCAAAATGAAAGTAGCATTCGTCGTAGAACTTTTGCCCGCCGTAACAGAGGAAATGTCCGGGCTTTATCTCATAGAGATTGGAAAAGACGCCGCTGCCGGGAATCTTCGCAGGCCCTAGTGTAAAGATTTCATTCAGTCCGTCCAGGGAAAGCTCCGGGGTGATACCTGGAAAAGTTAAAACACCTTTTAATTCAGATGCAAACACAAGGGCTTTTCCACAGACAGAATAGAACAAGGGCTTGATGCCCATCTGGTCGCGGTAGAGATAGAGCTCATTTCTCGCCTCGTCTAACAGAAACATGGCAAAGCTGCCGCTCAATTTTTCGACAAAGGCCGGACCATAGTGGAGGTAGGCACAGAGGAGCAGTTCCGCCTCCGACAGATTCCCGCTGATGAAGCCGTTTCGCTGCATCTGGGCTGACAATTCCGGCAGATTCCAAAACTGTCCGTCATAGCCGATGGTGTAGAGGGTGTCCTTAAATTTTTTTGTGGCAGGAAGGGGTTCGTAGTACAAAGTCTCCCCAGGATTGGTGTTCCTTCCGGTGGACAGGTGATTGTGACTGAGACAGGCGTGTCTGGAAAAATAGAAATGCTGTTGGTCAGGTCCCCGGTGCAGCAGAGTGTGTGACATGCTGCGAATTTTTTTGACACAGGGTCCTCGCTCCTTTGAATAGTCGTAGAATGGATGAAAAAATCCGGCAATACTGCTCATAGATACTCCAAAAAAATACTCTTTGATAATCTATGCCGCTCTGCCGGAAAGTTTCATGGGAGTTGCGGATTCTGCCGGAACCCGCGGGTATCCGGCAAAATTGAAAAGAGGCGCTTACGCCTCGGAGGAGAGAGACGCCTGATAGGCCTCCCTGCATGCCCGCGCTAACTGGTCTCCGCAGGAAGTCGGGCGCCCGTTGCACTGGATGCCGCCGATTTTTTCCACGACCTGATCGACCGTCAGCCCCTCCACAAGGCGCGGTACCGCCTGTAGATTGCCGTTGCATCCACCCGTGAACTTCACATTGTGTACAATGTCCCCTTCAAGCTCTAGCTCAATCTTCGTGGAGCAGGTTCCCTTTGTTTTGTAAGTATAAGAAAATGACATGATATCTTCCTCCTGATTCCTGTGTGTAAATTTGTATCATTATGGTGTTGGGGTCAAAAGGGGTTGATACAAGTTGTGTTTGTCATATTGCACAAAATAATTTTTTCGTTTGTTCCGAATTACGGATATAAGATTTTCTAAATGTTTTGTCATAAATTTTAGCTACGACCGCAATCGCCCAAGATTCGCCATCCATGGCTCAGCGAGGGCTCTCAGCAACATCCTGTTGCTGAGTTGCTGGGTACATACAAAACATTAAGAAAATCTAATATCCTTCATTAAGTCACAAATGCAAAAACCATTTTGTGCAATATGACAATTCCAATTTTCATCAGCCGATTTTGACCCCAACATCATCATTATTATAGTCGGCACTATGGGGCTGTGCAACCGTTTTTTTCATCGAATCGGATTTGGGTGTTGAAAGCGGCTGATGCAAGTTGTGCTTGTCCTACTGCACAAAAATAAAGTTTCCATTTGTTCCGGATTACGGATATAAGATTTTCTAAATGTTCTGCCATAGACTTTGGCTGTGACCGCAACCGCCCAAGATTCGCCGTCCAGGCTCAGCTTGGGCTCTCAGCAACGTCCTGTTGCTGAGCTGCTAGACAAGATACAGAACAATAAGAAAATCTAATATCCTTCATAAGTCACAAATGGAAACTTTATTTTTGTGCAATAGGACAGTTCCAATTTTCATCAGCCGCTTTTGACACCCAAATCCGATTTGGGAATTCCATACGGTCTGATTTCACAAAAAATTTACAATTCGTTAATTTAATAGCATATTGTAGTGAAACGCAAAAAGTGGTACAATACCAATATTGTGCGAGATTTGCCAAATGGAGGAAGTGCGAAACGAGGGACTCGCAAGAGAACGCAGTAGAAAGAATAGGAGTTTTTATGAGTGCAATAACAAAAATTTTCGGAACCCACAGCGAGCGGGAATTAAAGAGAATCACACCGCTTGTAGACAAGGTAGAGTCTTACCGCGAGGCTATGCAGCAGCTCTCTGATGAAGAACTGAAGGCAAAGACAAAAGAATATAAAGATAGATTGGAAAAGGGCGAGACGCTCGACAGTCTCCTGCCTGAGGCGTATGCGACAGTGCGCGAAGCCGCAAAGCGTGTGCTCGGGATGGAGCATTACCGCGTGCAGATTATCGGTGGTGTCATCCTGCACCAGGGGCGTATCGCCGAGATGAGAACCGGTGAGGGAAAGACGTTGGTCTCCACCCTGCCGGCGTACTTAAACGCTTTAGAGGGAAAGGGCGTCTGTATCGTAACCGTCAACGATTATCTGGCAAAGCGTGATGCCGAGTGGATGGGACAGGTTCACGAGTTCCTCGGTCTGAAGGTCGGTGTTGTCTTGAACTCCATGACGAGCGAGGAGCGCCGCGACGCATACAACTGCGATATTACTTATGTGACCAACAACGAACTTGGTTTCGACTATCTGAGAGACAACATGGTCATCTACAAAGAGCGTCTGGTACAGCGCGGACTCCACTACGCCATCATCGACGAGGTCGATTCCGTATTGATCGACGAGGCGAGAACACCGCTCATCATCTCCGGGCAGAGCGGCAAATCCACGAGACTGTACGAGGCGTGTGATATTTTGGCGCGCCAGTTGAAGCGCGGCGAGGATGTTCCGGAGTACTCTAAGATGGATGCCATCATGGGAGTGGAGCAGGAGGAGACCGGCGATTTCGTTGTAAACGAGAAGGATAAAGTCGTTTCCCTGACACAGGAAGGTGTCAAAAAAGTCGAGCAGTTCTTCAAGATTGAGAACCTTGCCGACGCGGAAAACCTTGAAATCCAGCACAATGTTATCTTAGCACTGCGCGCTCACAACCTCATGTTCCGCGATCAGGATTATGTGGTGAAAGACGATCAGGTTATGATTGTCGACGAGTTTACCGGGCGAATCATGCCGGGGCGCCGTTACTCCGACGGACTGCATCAGGCGATTGAAGCAAAAGAGCATGTAAAAGTAAAACGTGAGAGCAAGACCTTAGCGACCATCACATTCCAGAACTTCTTCAACAAATTTGAGAAAAAGGCGGGTATGACAGGTACCGCCCTCACCGAGGAAAAAGAGTTCCGTGACATTTACGGAATGGATGTCATCGAGATACCAACCAACAAGCCGATTCTGAGAGAGGATCTCCACGATGTTGTATACAAGACGAAAAAAGAGAAATACCGTGCTGTGGTGGAAGCTGTCAAAGAGGCACACGCCAAGGGACAGCCGGTCTTAGTCGGAACCATCAATATCGACACCTCCGAATTAATCAGTGGAATGCTGAAGCGGGAAGGAATCCAACACACCGTTTTGAATGCGAAATTCCACGAGCAGGAAGCTGAGATTGTCGCGGGCGCAGGTCAGCACGGAGCGGTTACCATCGCGACGAACATGGCGGGCCGTGGTACGGATATCAAGCTCGACGATGCAGCCAGGGAGGCGGGCGGCTTAAAGATTATCGGTACGGAGCGACATGAGTCCAGACGTATCGACAACCAGCTGCGCGGACGTTCCGGCCGTCAGGGAGATCCGGGTGAATCACAGTTTTTCATCTCTCTCGAGGATGATCTGATGAGACTGTTCGGTTCTGAACGTCTGATGGATGTGTTCAACGCGCTGGGCGTGCCGGAAGGCGAACAGATTCAGCACAAGATGCTGACTTCCGCCATCGAAAAAGCCCAGCAGAAGATTGAGGGCAATAACTTTGGTATCAGAAAGAACCTCTTAGAGTATGATCAGGTTATGAACGACCAGCGTGAGATTATATATGCAGAGCGTCTCCGGGTGCTGAACGGAGAGAGCATGCGCGACGTTATTTTCAAAATGATTACAGACCGTGTGGAAAACTGTGTCGATACCTGTCTGTCCTCCGATATACCGAAGGAAGACTGGGATTTGAACGAGCTCAATCAGCTCATTGAATCCATGATTCCGCTCGCACCGCTCAAGGAGGAGGATATCGCGGACATCAAGAACGATAAGGAATTGAAACACTATCTGAAGGAGAAGGCGGTAAAACTGTACGAGGCGAAGGAGACGGAATTCCCTGAGCCGGAACAGTTCCGCGAATTAGAGCGCGTTGTTCTGCTGAAGGTGATCGACCGCAAGTGGATGGATCACATCGACGATATGGATCAGCTCCGTCAGGGAATCGGACTTCAGGCGTATGGACAGAGAGACCCGCTTGTCGAGTATAAGATGGCGGGATTTGATATGTTTGACGATATGATTGCCAACATTCAGGAGGACACGATCCGTCTTCTCTACCATGTGAAGATTGAACAGAAGGTAGAGCGTGAGCAGGTTGCAAAAGTGACCGGAACCAACAAGGATGCATCCGCTGCCAATACCCCGAAAAAACGGGAGAATGCAAAAGTGTATCCAAACGATCCTTGTCCGTGCGGTTCCGGCAAGAAATACAAACAGTGCTGTGGGAGAATGGCATAAAGAGATAGGAGGGGCATATGCAGAATACCAGAAAAGTGACAAATGATTTATATTGGATTGGAGCGAGCGACAGACGCCTTGCCCTTTTTGAAAATATTTTTCCGATTCCGCGTGGAGTGTCCTACAACTCCTATGTGCTGTTGGACGAGAAGACGGTTCTCTTAGATACCATCGATGCGATGGTGTCGGGACAGTTTTTTGAAAATCTTGAAGCGGTTCTCGGAGAGCGGGAGCTGGATTATCTTGTCGTCCACCACATGGAGCCGGATCACTGTGCGATGATTGGTGATATCGTGATGCGTTACCCGAACGTGCAGATTGTCGGAAACGCTAAGACATTTGCGATGATGCAGCAGTTCTTCTCCTTTGACCTCGAGGGCAGAACGGTCGTGGTAAAAGAGGGGGATACGCTCAACACCGGCGCGCACACCCTGCATTTTGTCATGGCGCCGATGGTGCACTGGCCTGAGGTAATGGTATCTTATGACGATGCGGACAAAGTGCTTTTCTCCGCGGACGGCTTCGGCTCCTTCGGAGCTTTGTGCGGCAATATTTTTGCAGACGAGGTCGACTTTGACAGGGGCTGGCTCGATGACGCAAGGCGCTACTATACGAACATTGTCGGGAAATTCGGAGCCTCCGTGCAGGCGCTTCTGAAAAAGGCGTCCGCGCTGGATATCGAGGTAATCTGTCCGCTCCACGGGCCAATCTGGCGGGAGAACTTAGATTACATTCTGGAAAAATATCAGAAGTGGAGCACCTACGAGGCGGAGGATATGGCGGTTGCCATTTTCACGGCGTCCATGTACGGCAACACAGCGAGCGCAGTAGATGCCCTCGCCGGAAAACTCGCGGAGCGCGGGATTAAAAAAATTGCGGTCTACGATGTGTCAAATACCCATGTATCGGAGTTGATCAGTGAAATCTTCCGCGTCAGCCATCTCGTTTTGGCGGCACCGACTTACAACGGCGGAATCTATCCAGTCATGAGCAATCTTTTGCACGATATGCAGGCGCTGAACGTCCAGAAAAAGACGGTCGCTTTGATGGAAAACGGAACCTGGGCTGTGACGGCGGGCAGACAGATGCGCGCGATGCTGGAGGAGATGAAGGACATGACGGTTCTCGATACGCAGATTACTGTGAAATCCGCGATGAAAAAAGAGCAGGAGGCGGAGCTCGACGCCCTTGCAGATGCGATTGTAGAGTCAATGAAATAGCATAGATTAACAAAAAAGAAAAGCGCAATGCTTTTCTTTTTTTGTCTGTGGGTATTTATAAAAATAAAGAAAGCCGAATGGGGGAAGAAAAAAGTCGAAGAAAGAAGAATGAGGAAGAAAAATGGGAAAATTAGGAATAGACTTGCTCGTGTAAGTATGGTACGATATTTTTACTAATGGAAATAAGTAAGGAATGTGGGGGAGAGAAATATGCAGTTAAAGAATAAGATTTCACACTTTCTGACATTTAGTCTGGTAGCTCTCAGTATTTTTTGCATCGGTGTTTTTACTTTCCTGGGAACCTATATGACAAAACAGAACGAAAAGACCATCAACCATGTGGGAAGCATTTATATGCAAAGTATGAATGACAGGATATCCAAACATTTTTCGACAATGGTTGACCTGAGGCTGACCCAGCTCGACACGCTGGTAAGTACCATTCCAATCAGCCGGGAAAAGGACAGTGACGAACTGCGGGAATGGATGGAATACAACGCGGAAATCCGCGGGTTTGAGTCACTTGCATACTATTTTGACGATGGAAGTTATGAGACAATTTTCGGCGAACAGGTGGAGTCGGTGGATCCTGAACTGTTTATGGAGTCCATGAGAAACGGAGAGAGAAAGATATCTGTGGGAGCTGATTCAGAGGGAGAGCGGGCCGCTGTGATAGGAGTCCCGTTTGAGATAGAGATGCAGGACGGCAGAAAATGTATCGCCATGGTGGGAAGGATGTCCTTCGACTACATAAGTGAGACGCTTTCACTGGAGGAGGAGGATGCGCTGATTTACTCTTTTATCATGCGCAAGGACGGTACCTTCGTCGTCCGGAGCGCCGGTGCCAGCAGGGATACTTACTTTGAACGTATCAGAGCACTTTACGACGGAGTGGAGGGAATGAGCGTGGAGGAATTCATCGCCGAATTACAGCAGGCGATGGATGACAAAGAGGATTACACTGCGCTGATTACAATAGATGGGGAACGGCGCCAGATGTACTGCTCGGCTCTGCCGTCATCGGAGTGGTATCTGCTGACAATTATGCCATACGGAACGTTAAACGAGGCGGTGGAGACCCAGGGGAGACACCTGTTTTACGTGTTTACACTGAGCTGTGTGGCCATTTTAGCGTTTCTGATTGTCATATTCATAAGATACTTCAGGATGAACCGGGCGCAGATAAAGGAATTGGAGGAAGTTACGGAGCGGGCGGAGAAGGCCAGCAGGTCAAAAAGTGAATTTCTGTCCAATATGAGCCACGACATCCGCACGCCGATGAACGCCATTGTGGGCATGACGTCGATTGCCATGGACAATATTGGGAACACGGAGCGCGTGCAGGATTGCCTGAAAAAGATTACTTTATCGAGCAAACATCTGCTGGGATTGATTAACGATGTGCTGGATATGTCAAAAATCGAGAGCGGCAAGATGAACCTGAATATAGAATTTGTTTCCCTGAGGGAGATGATGGAGAGCATCGTCACAATCACACAGCCGCAAATCAAGGAAAAAGAGCAGAAGTTTAATGTGTTTATCTACAATATCATATCGGAGAATGTGTTGTGCGACGGTGTGCGGCTGAATCAGATTTTGATAAATCTGTTGTCGAATGCGATAAAATATACGCCGGAAAAAGGAGCTATCGAGGTATCTTTGTACGAGCAGAAATCACCGAAAGTCCAGCTAATAAATGTCAATAGTAAAATGTAAAAATTTCAAAATTATTA
>CAZBUW010000057.1:0-19606 GCA_964495195.1 uncultured Roseburia sp. | reverse complement strand
ACATCGTGGGTGAACTCTACACCAAATTTTCCGAAGATAAATTTACGCGGCCCGAGTAAATCCCATTCTTGTTTTTCTCGGAGATTGTGGTAAAATAACATTGTTATTTTACCGCCCGAATGGGCATAGGAAGGAATATATTTTATGAGATACTTGCCGATTAGCAGGCTGACGAGTGGAATGGTATTAGGCCAGGACATCTATGATGGTTCGGGTGTCCTCTTGCTGGCAAAACACCTGATATTAAACAACGAATACATATCAAGTCTGGAAGTGCTGGGGTTTCCGGGAATCTATATCGACGATGAGTTTACGGACGGCGTTGAGATTCAGCAGATTTTAAGCCCGGAGATTAAGGCGCAGGCGCTGGGAGTGGTGCACGAGCTGTTCAGACTCGAGGAGGAAAGCGCCCAGAACCGGATTAACAGACAAAAAATTACAAGAATTGTAGAGAGAATTGTCGACAACATTTTAAGTAACGGGGACATCATGTGCAACATGATGGACATCAAGAATTATGATGATTATATTTACTATCACTCAATCAATGTATCCGTTCTCTCCACGACAATCGGCGCGAGATACGGGATGTCGGAGCTCAAGCTGAACCAGCTTGCGACGGCTGCGATTCTTCATGACATCGGCAAGAAGTTTATAGACAAAGAGATTTTAGATGCGGACCGCCCGCTGACGGAGGACGAGCGTTTGATTGTATCCCAGCATCCAAAACTCGGATACGAGTATCTGCAGGATCGGTTTGATTTTCCGCAGACGGTCTGCACAAGCATACTGCAGCACCATGAATGGTACAACGGGGAGGGCTATCCGCTGCGAAGATCGGGGGAGGAGATACCGCTCTTTGCCAGGGTTATCCGGCTTGCAGATTCCTATGACGCCATGATTTCGAAGCGCCCGGGGAGGGAAGTGATGATACCGGGCGATGCGGTGGAATTTATGATGGCGCGCTGCGGGCTCGAGTATGATCCGTATCTGCTGAATCTGTTTTTACAGCAGATTGCGGTTTATCCGGTGGGATGTGAGGTGGAACTCTCCAACGGTAAAAAAGCAATTGTAATTGAAAATTTTAGGAATTTTACATTGCGTCCGACGGTAAAATTAATAGGAACAGGCGAGATTTGTGATCTGCGAAACGATCCGCTGCTTAGGAATGTCACCATCACCAATCTGCTGGTGAGGTGACGGTGTGCGGGAAGAGCTTTAGAGTATGAGGTAACTATGACGGGACAGGGGAAGAGTGCAATCGATGTGCTGCTGGCTGACAGTTTCAAGGAATTAGCGAAAAAACAGCCGATCGACAAGATAACAATTAAAGAAATCACAGATAAAGCGGGAGTGATCCGCCCTACGTTCTACAATCATTTTCAGGATAAATATGAACTGTTGGAGTGGATTATCACCACGGATTTGTTGGAACCTGTGGAGCCGTTGATTCAGAACGGAATGGTGCAGGAGGCGCTGGTGTTTCTGTTTACCAACATTGAAAAAGAAAAAGAGTTCTACACGAAGGCATGCCGCCTCGAGGGGCAGAACTCTTTTGAGAGCATTGCGAGACAGTGCGTGGAGAAACTGCTGCTCTCGGTCGTGCGGAAACATTCCGACGGAAAGAGAACAAAGTATGTCTGGCTGACCCCGGAACGGATTGCAGAGTACTATGCCCAGTCCATGTGTTATGTGGTAATCTCCTGGCTCAAGGGAGGAATGGCCATCAGCGCGCGGGAGATGGGGGAAGTATATAACTACATTATTAAACGTTCCATGACAGAAGTGTTAGACGAGATGTAGGATACAATTTCATAGAAGTGTAAAAAATGATATACATTTTTTGAGATTTGTATACCCGGCTGCGACAGAGCGAAAAGATTGAATATTTTCAAATTCAATCTTTTTTTTTATTCTGTTAGGGAAGGCAGGGAAAGCTACCTGCCAGAGAAAAAGAAACAGTTTGGTGAATGGAGGTTCGAAATGATTAAGTTTGGAAAAGCGGTCGTTAAACTCCGTGTGCCGATTTTAATCCTTAGCTTTTTGCTTCTGATTCCGTCGGCAATCGGGTATTTTAACACCAGAGTCAACTATGATATCCTGACATATCTGCCGGAGGATATCGAAACAATGGAGGGACAGGATATCCTGTTAGACGAGTTCGGAACAGGGGCGTTTTCGTTTCTGGTTGTGGAGGGGATGGATGCAAAAGACATCGCTTCGATGCGCGAGTCAATCGCAGGAGTCGATCATGTAAAAGACTGCATCTGGTACGATTCCCTTGCAGATATCAGTATTCCGATGGAGATACTGCCGGATGAGGTGTATGAGTTCTTTAACAACGATGAGGCGAATAGCACACTGATGATGGTGCTCTACGACAGTTCAATGTCATCGGATGAGACGATGAACGCGATTGAGGAAATCCGCGATGTCGTGGACGGCAAATGCTTTGTCAGCGGAATGTCGGCGGTCGTAACCGATACGAAGAATCTGTCGGACAAAGAGGTCCCGATTTATGTGCTGATTGCCGTTGTACTTGCGGTTGTCATTCTTTCTCTGACAATGGATTCTGCGATTATACCGCTTTTCTTCCTGCTCAGTATCGGAATGGCAATCATCTACAATCTGGGCTCGAATGTGATTCAGGGGGAAATTTCTTACGTGACGCAGGCGCTTGCGGCAGTCTTACAGCTCGGTGTCACCATGGACTACTCGATTTTCCTGTGGCACAGTTACGAGGAACAGCAGGAGCGTTTTAACGGGGATAAGAAGCGTGCCATGGCACATGCAATTTCCGGCACAATCACATCTGTAGTTGGAAGTTCCATCACAACGGTGGCAGGATTTATCGCACTTTGCTTTATGAGTTTTACACTCGGTATGGACCTCGGAGTCACAATGGCAAAAGGAGTGGTACTCGGCGTTATCTGTTGTGTAACCGTATTGCCTTCCATGATTCTTGTTTTTGACAAGGCGATTGAGAAGACGAGACACAGGGCAATTATTCCGGATCTTGGAAAAATTGCCGGCTGGATTACCAGACATTATGTTGTATTTATCGTACTGTTCTTAGTCATTTTAGGACCTGCACTTTACGGATATACACACACCAGTGTTTATTATGACCTTGCCGGAACACTGCCGGAGGAACTTGACAGTGTCACGGCCAATACAAAATTGAATGAAGAATATGAGATGGGTGCGACCCACATGATTTTAGCGAGCAGCGAGCTCTCCTCCAAGGAAGCGAAGGCAATGATTGATGAGATTAAGGATGTCGATGGTGTCAAACTCGCAGCGGGAATCGACAGTTTAGTCGGACCGGGAATTCCAAAGGATATGATTCCGGACAATATCAGGGAAATCATGGTGAACGGTGATTATCAGTTGATGCTCGTCAGCAGTGAATACGCAGTTGCATCGGATGAGGTAAACGCCCAGTGTAATCAGATTAACAACATCATCAAGAAATACGATTCCTCCGCAATGCTCATCGGAGAGGCTCCTTGTACAAAGGATCTGATTGAGATTACGGATGAGGATTTCGCGAGAGTCAGCGCGGTATCCATCGGAGCAATCTTTTTGATTATTGCATTTGTGTTTAAGTCAATTTCACTGCCGATTGTTTTGGTGGCAGTCATCGAGTTTGCGATTTTTATCAACATGGGAATTCCGTGTTATACCAATACGACGCTTCCGTTCATCGCTTCCATCGTCATCGGTACAATTCAGTTGGGTGCAACTGTCGACTATGCGATTTTGATGACGAATAAATATAAGAGAGCGAGAAGCAGAGGCGCGGAGAAGCAGGAGGCAATCACAACTGCGCTTGAGGGCTCTATCCAGTCCATCATCGTCAGTGCGCTGAGCTTTTTCGCAGCGACATTCGGAGTAGGTGTTTACTCCAATATCGATATGATCAGTTCTCTGTGTTCTCTGATGGCACGGGGTGCAATCATAAGTATGTTTGTAGTTATCTTTATTCTGCCGTCCATGTTCATGGTATTTGACAAAATCATCTGTGCGACGAGCAGCGGGTTTAAGAGTAAGAAGAACCCGATTGAACTGACCGAATCGAATGCGGCAAAACAGTAAAGTGGAATAAATAGGAAAGGGCGGGTGGCAACGCGGAAACCACGCCGGGATAATAGAAACCGCGTAGAAATGAGGAAAAACTATGAAATTACCAGAATTGAAAAAAAGATTCAACAATAAATATGTGATTCGTATTGTAGCCGGTGTTTTAGTCGTCGGTATGTTAGGAACATCTTTCTCCGCTTATACGGTACATGCCGAGAAGGGCGCGGAGACGACGGAGAGCACGGAAGAAGCAGAGGAAGACGCGGAGGAAAACGCGGAGGAGGATTCTGACGAAGATGCGTTGGCAGATCTGCTCTCCGACGGTGTGTCCGTATCCGAAAAAGAGATTGGAAAAGAGGAGACGGTCTATGTCATCGCAGACAACAAAGGTGCAGCACAGGAGACCATCGTATCCGACCATCTGATTAACCAGAACGATGAGAGCGTGTTAGAGGATGCTACCACATTGAAAGACATTGAGAACGTAAAAGGAGATGAGACTTTTACACAGAATGGCAATAAGCTGACCTGGCAGGCGGACGGAAATGATATCTACTATCAGGGAACCTCAAACGAGGAGGCTCCGGTGACGCAGAAGATTACCTACTACCTCGACGGTGAGGAAATCTCGCCGGAAGCACTCGCCGGAAAATCCGGAAAAGTGACCGTTCGTTTCGACTACACCAACAACGAGAAAGTCGGAGATGTCTACGTTCCGTTTGCAGCAATCAGCGGATTGATTTTAGATGAGAAGTTCAGCGACATTCAGGTGACAAACGGAAAAGTGATGTCGGACGGAAATACGAATATTGTAGTTGGATATGCGCTTCCGGGCTTAAAGGAGAGCCTTGAACTGGAGGAGGGAGATCTGGATGACGCCGAGATTCCGGATTACTTCGAGTTCTCCGCGGATGTGGAAAACTTTGAACTTGATATGACGATGACGATGGTTGTAAATGCCGGAAATTATGTCGGAACAGACGGGGAGATGGATTTCTCTTCCATCGATGATATGTTAGACACTCTGGTCGATGCAACAGAACAATTAGAGGACGGTTCCGCACAGATTGCGGAGGGACTTGACACCTTGCAGTCTAAGATGGGCGAGTTCTCCGACGGAGTCAAAGCACTCCAGAGCGGAATCAGGGATTACACAGACGGTGCGGCTACGCTGGGTGCGGGAATCAAGTCCTATACGGATGGAGCGGCGACACTGGCAGGCGGAATCGGTACACTAAATGAGAAGAGCGGAACGTTAGCAGAGGGCGTCAATACATTGAACTCCAGCGCACAGGCATTATGTTCGGGAATCTCACTTTTAAATAAAACAGTAAGTACGGAATTTACAGAAGCGGAGAAAAAGAATTTGATTAAGCAGGTGGATGCAACAATCGCATCACAAAAGAGTGCGATTGAGAAGCAGGCTTCTGATACAGTTGCAGCTCAAGCTTCTGCCATTAAGAGTCAGGTGGCATCCTCAGTGGATGCGCAGACAGAGACAATCCAGAAAACGGTTACGGCAGGAGTGGAGCAGACGTTTACGAACGGTTTGTCTGAACAGATTAAAACACAGGCAGCGGCAAGTCTGAATGCAAATCAGCAGTTGATGGCAACGTTGAAAGCAGGAATCGAACCGCAGGTTAAAGCCGCGTTTGTAAGTCAGGTTGCAGCAGACCCGACAGCATTGGCAGCAGCGTCAACAATGGGCATCACAATCGACACATATGACAATGCAAAAATGATTTATGATGCTGCAAACGGTACAGGAGCAGCAGATCAGGTCGTAGCAAATCTGGTAAATGCGCAGGCGGCAACTGTTGTTGACACGCTTGCACAAAGCGTTGCAGATACCTCAAAGACCGTATCGGAGCAGGTTGCAGCAGGAGCAGCAGTATCAACGGCGAAAGAAGTGGCAGGTGAGGCGGCTGTGACGGCAGCAAGTGAGGCAGCAGCAACAGCGGCATACGAAGGAGCTGTATCCGGAGCAGAGCAGGCAGCAGTGTCGGCGGCAGAACAGACAAAACAGACAGTGGCATCCTCCATCAATGCCAAACAGGAAAACGGTTATAGCCTTGTGTCGGGAATGAACGCTTTGGCGGAGGGAACTCAGACCCTAGCGGACAGCATACCGGAACTGACTGCCGGAATCAGCACTTTAGATGCAGGGGCGAAAGCGCTGGCAGGCAATAATGATAAGTTGAATTCCGGTGTTAATACTTTGGTAGGCAACAACGATGCCTTAAACAGCGGGGTATCAAGCCTTATGACCGGAACCACGGCGATTGTGGACGGCGTCTCCCAGTTGGATGAGGGCTCTCATACCTTGGCGGACGGCATTGTGCAGTTCAATGAGGAGGGAATCGAGAAAATCGTCAATGCGTACAACGGCGATATCAAAGATATCGTGGACCGTCTCCAGGCAGTCTTAGATGCAGGAGATTCCTACCAGACTTACACGGAAGTGGCAGATGGCGTCAACGGAAGTGTAAAATTTATCTACAAGACAGCAGCGGTAAAAGCAGAGGAATAGTAACAGTTCAGCCCGCGCCATTCGCAAAGGCAGCTATGCTGCTTTCCCGCTGCTTCGCAGCTAACTTTGCTCATATATAGGCGCTCTGCTCATAGTCAGAACAATAGCCGAATCTATGTAAGCATGATTCGACTATCATACTGACTATGGCTGAACTGTTACAAAAATTTATATGGAAAAATCTGACGGATTGAGTATAATAGGAGAAAGAGAGAGTTGAGGAGGATGACATGAACTTGATAGAAAGTCTGCTGATTATAGCGGGAATATCGTTTGATATTTTTGGCGCAATGGAATGCCAGGGTTCATTGGTTGCAAAAATTGATAAGAAAAATTTAAGCATCATATGCATATTGGTGTCAATCTGGCAGATGGCAGCGCTTTTTATCGGAAGCTTCTGTGCGGATCTTCTGTGCAGGGAGAACCTCCCAAAGGATGAGAATTTTGCGGGACAGGTTCTTGCGACGGTCATTTTCTTCTGCTTAGGAATCCGCCTTCTGATTAAGGCAATCCGCAATGAGCGGATCAATGAGCGGAGGGAGGATCACCTCGGAATCAAGAGATTTTTGCGGATGGCGGCGATGACGAGCATTTACACAGGGTTGGCCGGTGTGGCGTTCGGATTTCTGGGAACTTCGGTTCCAATCATCTTAATTCTGATTGTGTGCATTACTGTTGCGTTTGTAGTTATGGGGATGTACACGGGGTACCATTTTGGATTTGAACACAAGACAAAAGCGTACATTGGCGGTGCAGTGCTGCTCTGGATCGCAGGGATTGACACCATCATCCGCTATTTATGTTAGGAGTTATCGCGTGAAGATTTATCTAGCGGCAATCAATGCCAAATATATTCATTCCAATCTTGCAGTCTACGACCTGCGCGCATATGCAGCGCCCTACCGGGAGCAGATTGAGATTGGAGAATTTACCATCAATAACAGAGTGGATTCCATTTTGGAAGACATCTATAAAGCAGAGCCGGATGTGCTCTGCTTTTCGTGCTACATCTGGAACATTGCCTATGTGGAGGAACTGATGCGGGAGTTCCATAAACTTCGGCCGGAGGTTCCCGTCTGGGTGGGAGGTCCCGAGGTCTCCTATGAGGTGGAAGATTTTCTGGGGCGGCACCCCGAGGTGACCGGAATCATGGTCGGAGAGGGTGAGGAGACGTTTCTTGAACTCTGCAATTATTATATAGATAGGGAGCCGGGAAAAAAACTTGCCGGCATAAGGGGACTTGCTGTCCGTGACGACACCGGGAGCGTTGTCACAACGGGGGTGCGCCCGGTTTTGGACATGGGAAAGATTCCCTTCTGTTACGACAAGATGGGTGATTTTAAGAACCGCATCATCTATTACGAGTCGAGCAGGGGATGTCCGTTCTCCTGCAGTTACTGTCTCTCCTCGGTGGAGAAGCAGCTTCGCTTCCGCCCGTTGGAACTTGTGCGGGAGGAACTGCAGTTTTTTCTGGAAAAGGAAGTCCCTCAGGTAAAATTCGTCGATCGGACATTCAACTGTAATCATGATCACGCGATGGCAATCTGGAGATTCATCAGGGAACACGACAACGGAATCACCAATTTTCATTTCGAGGTGTCGGCGGACCTGCTCCGCGAGGAGGAGTTAGAACTGATTTCCGGTATGCGCCCGGGACTAATCCAGCTTGAGATTGGCGTGCAGTCCACCAACGGGCCGACGATTGCAGAGATTCACCGGACCATGCAGTTAGACCGCCTGCGGGAGACCGTGCGAAAAATTCAGGCGGGCGGCAACATTCATGAGCATCTTGATCTCATCGCCGGGCTGCCGTACGAGGACTATGATACGTTTGCAAGGTCATTTAACGACATTTATGCATGGAAACCGAACCAACTGCAGCTCGGCTTTTTAAAAGTACTGAAAGGTTCTTACATGTATGAGCATGCAAAAGAGTATGAGATTGTCTGTCATGGAACGGCGCCGTACGAAGTGATGAAGACAAAGTGGCTCTCCTTTGAAGATGTGATGCGCATTAAGCAAATCGAGGAGATGCTCGAAGTCTACTACAACAGCGGTCAGTTTGAGGTGACGATGAAAGTGCTGGAGCCGCTGTTTTCCGATGCCTTCTCGATGTTTCAAAAACTCGGGGAATTCTATGAGAAAAGAGGATATTTTCACATGAGTCACTCGAGAATGCGCAGATGTGAGATATTGCTCGAGTTTATCGACGAGGTTCTGCCGGACGGCGTTATGGCGCAGCCGGACACAATCGTGCAGCAGAGTAACATGGAGAATAAGCTGGCGAAACAGGAGGTTGTGGAGCTGCTGCGGGAGGCGCTGGTTTTCGACCTGTATTATCGCGAGAACTGCAAGAGCAGACCGTGCTGGGCAGTGCCGCTCTCCGAATTTAAGCAGGTCACCAAGGCGTACTGTAAACGCGGCACGCTGTCGCATGTGGAGCTGTTTCACTACCGGTTTCCAAAGAAGGAGGAGCGCACGCTTGCGCGTCTGCCGAAACGTCTTGCGGAGCCGGTTTTTGTGCTCTTCGACTATGAACAGCGCGACCCGCTCGACCACCAGGCGAAGGTGACGGTTGTGGATGGAAATGTGTAGAGGCGGAGAGGATATGGAGATGAAAGGGCAGTTGCTGCTGGATTATGTTGTGATTGATTTAGAGATGACGGGATTAAATCCTAAGACAGACCGGATTTTAGAGGTCGGAGGAGCGCGCGTCAGAGGGGGAAAGGTCACGGAGACCTTCGGGCAGATTGTCAATCCGGGCGTGGTTTTGCAGGAGAAAATTACAGAGCTTACCGGCATTTCGCAGGAGCAGGCGGATGCGGGGGGCGACCTCGACGAGACAGTCGGTGCCTTCCTAAAGTTTTGCGGGGAGGATGTGCTGGTCGGACAGAATCTGATTTTCGATTACAGTTTTTTAAAACAGTGGGCGGTTAATCATAAGGTGCCGCTGGAAAAGAGTGCGGTCGATACGCTGAAGCTGGCGCGCCGTTTCCTGCCGGAGGGGGAGAAAAAGAATCTTGCGGCACTCTGTGAACACTACGGGATTGGCAGGGAACATGCCCACCGGGCGTTAGACGATGCGCTTGCGACGGCGGAGGTTTTTGAACGCTTAAAGCGGGAGTTTGGCGCAAAAGAGCCGGAGTGCTTTGCGCCGAAACCATTGCAGTACAAGGCAAAAAAACAGACGCCCGCAACGGAGCGTCAGAAGAGACGTTTGATGGAATTTGCAAAATATTACCGGATTGAATTGCCGCAGCCGGTGGATACTCTCACAAGGAGCGAGGCGTCCCGCCTGACGGACCGGCTTATATCGCAATATGGTTCAGTTTATCGAGAATGGGCTGCTTCATTAAAGAAGTGAGCGATTCCGCGGAGGCGATGAGGCGTTTTAAGCTCTCGGCGTCTCCGTTTTTTTCGTAATAGCCGGCCAATATGGTGTAGACGCTGCTGACATCGGAGCCGGTCTCGACGGCGAATTCCAAGACGGGAACCGCCTCCTTTTCGTGTCCGTTTTTAATCAGACATTTCGCATACTGGACGAGAACATGTATCAGGGTCGTATAGTTCTCATCGTACTCCGAGAGGAGCGGCAGATTGGCAGGACCGTATTCCATCTTCAGCTCCGTGTTGGAGATACCGGTCAGGTTGAGGATTTTTTTGTCGGCGAGCGTCCGCAAATCGGTCTCGTAGCTTAGAATTTCCTCATCCTCGAACAGATTTATTGGAAATTTTTCAAAAGGTATGGTAATATAGGGAAGTCCGCTGATGTCCTTGCGCCTTACATGGTTCGCTTCGGCTTCGCGGTTCCAGAATTGTTCCTCCGCTTCCTTCTGGTGCTGGTTGCTTCGCTTAATCTGAAATGCCACGATAAAAATGAGCAGGAGAAATAGTCCTAAAAATGGAAATGCCATAGTGTGTTTCCTTTCGTATTATCACAGTAGTTTTCCCGAAGGATGGAGATACAGGTGCAGTCGCTTCGGGATACAGGTGCACCTGAGATTGGAGTTGTTTATGTATAACTTTAACAGTTCAAAAAGAAGAAAAAATTTTGCTGCGGCTGTTGTAATTATTCTTGTAGTTGCAATGCTCGTTACCACGATTCTTTCCTTCATGTAAAAATATACAGAAAAGGGAAAGGGATGTCAATTATATTCGTGGATATGCACCTTGAAAAAGGCAGTCTAAATGAGCTATAATGAGCGAAAGTGGACAAAAAATCAAAGAGGTTAAAGGAATGAAAAAGATTAGAATGATAGTGCCGCTGTGTATACTGGCGGGGATTGTGTGCGTGTTGACGGGATATAGCGTAACCACACAGGCAAAAGAGGACAATGTCATTGCAGATAAGGTTACCATTTCGGGAATCGAAGTGGGAGGAATGAATGCGGAGGAAGCGCAGGCGGCTGTGGAAGCCTATATGGAGGAAGCCATGGACACGACCTTCACACTCGCAGCAGGCGGAAATGAAATCGAAGTGTCGGCCGCAGATCTTGGTCTGGAATGGACGAATACAAATGTAGTTGAAGAGGCGGCGAATCTGGGAAAAGCGGGCAATCTGATTCAGCGCTACAAGGACAGGAAGGATCTTGAAAACGAGGGAAAAGATATCCCTTTGAAATACAGCATTGATGAGAGCGCAGTATCTGCCCTGTTGGACAAAAATGCAGATGTTTTGAATACGGAGGTCATCGACAACGGTCTGACGAGAGAGAATGATGCCTTCGTTTTTGTAGAGGGACAGTCCGGTGTCGAGGTTGACAATGCCAAATCTGTCGTGGCAATCAACGAGTTTTTAAACGCTGAATGGAACGGCGAGGATGCTGCGATTGAACTTTGTGCCACGGTCGTGGAACCGAAGGGAACGAAGGAAGAACTTGCAAAGGTGCAGGATAAACTGGGAAGCTATTCTACCAGCTTCTCCACCTCGGGGGCTTCCAGATGTCACAATATCGAAAATGCGGTTTCGCGAATCGACGGTACGGTCATCTATCCGGGGGAGACATTCTCCGCATCCGAAACGATGGGGGAGCGCATCGCGGAGAACGGCTATGAGCTTGCGGGTGCCTATGAGAACGGGCAGACCGTGGAGGCATACGGCGGCGGTGTCTGTCAGGTGTCAACTACGCTTTACAACGCAGTGCTTTTAGCGGAGCTTGAAGTGGTGGAGCGCTCGAACCATTCTATGATTGTAAGCTATGTGCAGCCGTCCATGGACGCCGCAATCGCGGGAGATTACAAGGACTTTAAGTTTGAGAATAGTACGGATGCTCCGGTCTATATCGAGGGGTATACCTCGGGAAAAACTCTCTACTTTACGATTTACGGGGAGGAGACAAGGGATGCAAACCGCACGGTATCCTATGAGAGCGAGACGGTGTCTCAGGAGGATGCGCCGACACAGTTTGTATTGTCCGCAGATTTTCCACTGGGATATTATAACGTAGAGCAGTCCGCACACATCGGATATCATGCGCAGCTCTGGAAAGTTGTGACGGTAGACGGTGTAGAGCAGAGCAGGGAAAAGGTAAACAGCAGCGTCTACAAGCCTTCTGCGAAAATTATCACCGTAGGAATTGCCACAGACAATGCGGAGGCGGTAAATGCCATCAATGCAGCCGCAGCGACGCAGGATGAGGCGACGATGACGGCGACGATTGCACAGTTTACGACGCCGGTCGAGACGACGACTGAGACGACGACTCCGGATGCGGCGGCACAAGTAACGCCGGAGGAACCAAGCAATCAGGAGGAAAGCTCGGAGGAAGAAACGTCGGAAAAAGACTCCGAGAAGGAGAATGACTCTGAGAAGAAAGAAGATTCCGATACGGAGAAAAAAGACGACAAAGAAGATTCAGATGCGTCAACAAATCCGTAAATAAGGCTGAATGAATAGAAGAATAACAGAGAGGCTGTCTCATATGAGACAGCCTTGTAGTGTAATTATCACAGGCATTGTGTGGCAGTTACAGTGCAAGGCTTTTGGTCTGAATTTAGAAAGAGAGAGGAAGTGACGGAGAATGAAGCCGGGAAAGGTATCTGAGACCATTTTGAAGCGGTCGGTCTTAAAACAATTTCACAGCAGACGCGGGGAAGTCCTGCAGGGGGCAGGGGTCGGCATCGACTGTGCAAAACTTTCGCTTGCACCGGATGAGGTTCTCGTGTTGTCACAGCAGTCTGTCTTTGGCACGATGGGAGAAATCGGAACACTCGGTGCTCTCCGGGCGTGTAATAACCTTGCTGCGGCGGGGGCGGAGCCGGTCGGTCTCCTGCTGTCCATCCTCTTGCCGGAGCGCTGTTCGGAGGCAAAACTCAAGAAAATCATCGCGCAGGCGGAAGCGTTTTGTGCGCAGAATAAGATGCAGATTATGGGCGGTCATACGGCCGTGTCGGCGGGGGTTAGCCAGCCGGTCTTAAGCGTTGCTGCAGTCGGCAGACAGAAGGCGGACAGGGATATCTCCTCCGCTAATGTGCGCGCCGGCATGGACATTGTCATCACGAAGTGGGTCGGGCTCGAGGGAACTGTTCTGCTCGCCCGGGAGAAAGGGGAGGAACTGCTCACGCGCTATGCGGCTCCTTTTGTGGAAAAAGCAAAGAAGCTTGAGGCGTATCTCTCCATCCGGTCGGAGGCTGCAGTCGCCGTGACGTCTGGCGTTGGTGCGATGCACGATGCGTCGGAGGGCGGTATTTTTGGAGCACTTTGGAGCATGGCAGAAGCGTCCGGCGTCGGACTTGAAATCGATGCAAAGAAAATCCCGATTCGTCAGGAGACGGTGGAAGTATGTGAATTTTTTGGCGTAAACCCATATGAGCTTCAGTCGGGCGGCAGCCTGATTCTCGCAGCGGAGGATGGAAACGGCATTGTCGCCGCTATGGAGCGGGAGGGAATTCCTGCCGCAATCGTGGGGAAAGCGACGGACGGAAACGACAGAGTCCTTCTAAACGGGGAGGAGGTTCGTTATTTAGAACCGCCAAAGCCGGATGAGATTCACCGTTTTTTCTGAGAAAGTCAGGGATAAAAATAGAAGACGGCCGGTATCGCCGGAAGGGATACCGGTGTAAAAAGGAGATTGGAAATGAGAGAAAAAATATTGACGTTTATCGAAAAGAACAGCAGAATCGATCTGAAAGAGCTTGCCATTATGCTTGGGGTTGAGGAGTCTGTTGTCATAAATGAACTGCAAAAGATGGAGGAGGAGCATATCATCTGTGGATATCACACGCTGATTGACTGGGATAAAGTCGGCATTGAAAAGGTGAGCGCGCTGATTGAGGTGCGCGTGACGCCTCAGCGCGGCATGGGATTTGACAAGGTGGCAGAGCGCATCTACAACTATCCGGAGGTCAATGCAGTCTATCTGATTTCTGGAGGTTTTGATTTTATGGTCGTGCTCGAGGGAAAGACACTTCGTGAGGTATCCCAGTTTGTCTCCGACAAGCTGTCTCCGCTAGAGTCCATTTTAAGCACGAAGACCAATTTTATCCTCAAAAAATATAAAGACCATGGAACAATCATGGCAGAACCTACAAAAGATGAAAGGATACAGATGCTGCCATGAGAAATCCGTTAAACGAGACAATTGTAAATATCCAGCCGTCCGGTATCCGAAAGTTTTTTGACATTGTGAGCGAGATGAAAGATGCGATTTCGCTCGGTGTCGGCGAACCGGACTTTGACACGCCGTGGCACATTCGCGACGAGGGAATCTACTCGCTTGAAAAAGGAAGGACGTTCTACACTTCAAATGCGGGATTAAAAGAGCTAAAGATTGAGATTGGGAAATATCTGAACCGCCGTTTTGACTTAAACTACGACTACAACAATGAGATGATTGTCACAGTCGGAGGGAGCGAGGCAATCGATATCGCACTGCGCGCCATGTTAGACCCGGGCGACGAGGTGCTGATTCCGCAGCCAAGCTATGTCTCCTATGTGCCGTGTACCATCTTAGCGAACGGCACGCCGGTTATTATCGAACTGAAGGCGGAGCATGATTTCAGACTGACGGCGGAACAGCTAGAGGAGGCAATCACAGATAAGACGAAAATCTTAGTTTTGCCATTTCCAAACAACCCGACAGGGGCTGTCCTCGAGAGAGAGGACTTAGAGGCGATTGCAAAAGTTGTCATTGAACATGATCTTTTTGTCTTAAGTGACGAGATTTACTGTGAGCTGACTTATTTAGAGAAACATGTCTCCATCGCATCGCTTCCGGGCATGAAGGAGAGAACGATACTGATAAATGGATTTTCCAAGTCCCATGCCATGACGGGATGGAGACTCGGCTATGCGTGCGGACCGGAGATTATCATTAAGCAGATGTTAAAAATCCATCAGTACGCCATCATGTGCGCACCGACGACGAGCCAGTATGCGGCGGTGGAAGCGCTTCGCAGCGGGGATGAGGACGTGGCGATGATGCGCGAGGAGTACAATGGCAGACGCCGCTATCTGCTGCACCGTTTTCAGGAGATGGGGCTCGAATGCTTTGAGCCGTTCGGCGCATTTTATATGTTTCCGTGCATCAAGGAGTTTGGAATGACCTCCGAGGAATTTGCGACGGAGCTTTTGAAGGCACACAAGGTGGCAGTTGTGCCGGGAACCGCGTTCGGTGATTGCGGGGAGGGTTTCCTACGCATTTCCTATGCGTACTCCTTAGACAATCTCCGCGAGGCGATGGACCGCATCGAAGCGTTTGTGACGGAACTGCGCAGGAAGGAATAGCGGTCTGTTTTACAAGCGGGAAATTTAGTTGGAAAGAGTATAAAAATGGCAGAGTTAAATATTGTATTATATGAGCCGGAGATTCCGGCAAATACAGGAAATATCGGAAGAACCTGCGTGGCGACCGGGACGAGGCTCCATCTGATCGAGCCGCTGGGATTCCGTCTGGATGAGAAATCCATCAGGCGTGCCGGTATGGACTATTGGAAAGATTTAGATATAACTACATATGTAAATTGGGACGAGTTCTGTGAGAAGAATCCGAATGCAAAAATATATATGGCGACGACAAAAGGCCGCCATGTCTATACAGATGTCTCCTATGAACCGGACTGTTACATTATGTTTGGAAAAGAGAGCGCCGGAATTCCGGAGGAGATTTTGAAGGCGACCCCGGATACCTGTGTGCGCATCCCGATGATTGGGGAGACGAGGTCATTAAACCTCTCGAACTCCGTGGCGATTGTGCTCTACGAGGCACTGCGCCAGAACAGGTTCGACCATATGAAGTTAGAGGGACAGCTGCACCGCTTGAGCTGGGACGATTAGAGAGGAACCATAGAAATGGGAATTATCAATGCAAAAAAACTGGTTCATGAATATATCAGACGGGACGAAGAGGGAAACGTCGAGTCCATTCAGACAGCTTTAGATCAGGTGGATCTCGATGTCAGACAGGGCGATTTTATCGCGATATTAGGGCACAACGGTTCCGGCAAATCCACATTGGCGAAGCACATCAACGCACTGCTTGCGCCGTCAGAGGGAACTCTGTTTGTCGATGGAAAAGATGTGTCCGAGGAGGAAAATATTCTGCCGATCCGCCAGGCGGCCGGAATGGTATTTCAGAATCCGGACAACCAGATCATCGCGAGTGTCGTGGAGGAGGACGTCGGATTCGGACCGGAAAATATCGGCGTTCCCACCGACGAGATCTGGCATCGCGTCGAGGAGAGCTTAAAGTCGGTCGGGATGTACAAATACCGCCATCACTCGCCGAACCGTCTCTCCGGGGGACAGAAACAGCGTGTTGCCATCGCAGGTGTGGTCGCAATGCAGCCGAAGTGTATCGTGCTCGACGAGCCGACGGCGATGCTCGACCCGAATGGGCGAAGTGAGGTAATCCGCACGGCGCATGAGCTCAACAAAAAGAAGGGTGTGACCATCCTTTTGATTACGCATTACATGGAGGAGGTCGTGGACGCGGATTACGTCTATGTCATGGACAAGGGAAAAATCGTGATGCAGGGAACACCGCGCGAGATTTTTTCCAGGGTGGACGAGCTGAAAAAACACCGGCTCGACGTGCCCCAGATTACACTTCTGGCAGATGAACTCCGCAGGGCGGGTGTGCCGATGCCGGAAGGTGTTCTGACCAGAGAGGAATTTGTGGAGGCAATCGGAAATGTCAATCATCTTAGATAAGATTAACTATGTCTACAGCGAGGGGACGGCGTACCGCATCCAGGCGCTTAAAGATATCAATTTAAAAATAGAGCACGGTCAGTTCATCGGGGTGATTGGGCATACCGGTTCCGGCAAGTCCACATTGATTCAGCATTTGAACGGTCTGTGCAGGGCGACCTCCGGCAGCATCTATTACAACGGGGAAGATATCTACGACGATGACTACGATCTGCGGGGCTTGCGCAACCGTGTCGGACTCGTTTTCCAGTATCCGGAGCATCAGCTCTTTGAGACAACAATTTTTGATGATGTGTGTTTTGGACCGATGAATCAGGGATTGAGCAAGGATGAGGCAGGTCTCCGCGCTTTTGAGGCACTGCGCAGTGTCGGTCTGCCGGAGGAACTCTACTATCAGTCGCCGTTTGATTTGTCCGGCGGTCAGAAGCGCCGCGTCGCTATCGCGGGTGTGCTTGCGATGAAACCGGAGGTGCTGATTCTCGACGAGCCGACGGCAGGCTTAGACCCGGCCGGGCGCGATGAGATTCTAGACCTGATTGCAAAGATGCATCAGGAGAAAAAGATTACTGTCATTCTTGTGTCGCACAGCATGGAGGACGTGGCAAAATATGTCGGGCGCATCATTGTGATGAACGACGGTTCCGTGATGCTTGACGGAACGCCGAAGGAAGTTTTTCATCACTATAAAGAACTCGAGGCGGTGGGACTCGCCGCACCGCAGGTCACCTACCTGATGCACGAACTTCGGGACAGGGGACTTGACGTCGATGTGGAAGCCACGACGGTCGAGGAAGCAAAACAAAGTATTTTGCAGGCGCTGAACGCTTAACGCCCGCAAGATTGGAGAAAAAATGTTAAGAGATATCACGCTGGGGCAGTATTATCCTGCTGACTCCGTTATTCATAAACTAGATCCCCGTGTAAAACTGTTCGGGACGATGGTATTTATTATCTCCCTCTTCTGCTTTCGGGGCGTGATTGCATTTGCAATTGCAACTATATTGCTAGTTGCAATTATCAGGCTGTCGAAAGTCCCGTTCAAATTTATGGTAAAGGGACTGAAAGCCATTGTGATTCTGCTCCTGATTACTGCGGTGTTCAATCTTTTTCTGACGCCGGGGGATGTGATTTTTTCGGTGTGGAAATTACAGATTACACAGCAGGGATTAAAGAGCGCCGTTCTCATGGCAATCCGTCTGGTCTATCTGATTTTGGGGACGTCCATCATGACATTGACGACGACGCCAAACCAACTGACAGACGGCATGGAGAAAGCCCTTCATCCGTTCAATAAAATTGGAGTTCCGGTGCATGCCATCGCGATGATGATGTCGATTGCACTGCGTTTTATCCCGATTCTGATCGAGGAGACCGACAAGATTATGAAGGCGCAGATGGCGCGCGGTGCAGATTTTGAATCAGGCAACCTGATAAAGAAGGCAAAGAGCATGATACCGCTTCTCGTCCCACTGTTCGTATCGGCGTTCCGCCGCGCGGACGACCTCGCGATGGCGATGGAGGCGAGATGCTATAACGGCGGTGAGGGCAGAACCAAGATGAAGCCGTTAAAATATGCTTCGCGCGACCGCAGGGCGTACCTTTTGCTCGTCGTGTATTTGGTCTTGATCATTCTGTGCAGAGTATTCCCTCTCCATGAGATAATTCCGGCATTGGGAGCATTCCCTTTCTTATAAGATAGGATTCGGATGTCAAAAGCTGCTGATGAAAATTTGAGTTGTCCTGTTGCACAAAATAAATTTTGCATTTGTGACTTATGAAGGATATTAGATTTTCTTAATGTTCTATATTCTATCTAGCAACTCAGCAACAGGACGTTGCTGAGAGCCCGAGCTGAGCCATGGACGGCGAATCTTGGGCGGTTGCGGTCGTAGCAAAGATTTATAACAGAACATTTAGAAAATGTTATATCCGTAATCTGGAACAAATGGAAATTTTATTTTGTGCAACAGGACAATCCAAACTTGGATTAGCAGCTTTTGACATATGAGGATAAAAATATGAAACGTGTGAAGATGGAGGTGGCGTACGACGGCACCAATTACTGCGGCTGGCAGGTGCAGCCGAACGGAATTACAATTGAAGAAGTGCTGAACCGGACGCTCTCGCAGCTTTTGGGGGAGGAGATTGTCGTCACCGGCGCGAGCCGGACGGATTCCGGTGTACATTCCCTCGGAAACGTGGCAATTTTTGATACAGATACAAGGATGCCTGCGGATAAGATTGCGTTTGCTCTAAACCAGAGACTTCCCGCGGATATCGTCGTGCAGGGGTCCTGCGAGGTGCCGCCTGACTGGCATCCGCGCTATCAGACGAGCCGGAAGACCTATGAGTACCGCATTTTAAACCGGACGTTCCGTATGCCGACGAGGAGACTTGACACATATTTCTACCATTATGAACTCGATGTGGAAAAAATGCAGAGAGCGGCGTCCTATCTCGTGGGGGAGCATGACTTTAAGAGCTTTTGTGCGGTGGGAGCCCAGGTGAAGACCACGACGCGAACCATCTACGCCTGCGATGTCACAAGGGGAGCGGACGATGTGATCACCATTCGCATCACCGGAAACGGATTCCTCTACAACATGGTTCGCATCATCGCGGGTACGCTCATAAAAGTCGGAAACGGTGATATGGCACCGGAGCAGATACCTGCAATCTTAGCGGCGAAAGACCGCGGCGAGGCCGGGCCGACGGCACCGGCGCACGGACTTACGATGATGGGGATTGCGTACGAGTAGACGGTGGGCTGACTTACGATGGTTGACGTTATAAGGTTGTTTCACGAATAAGAATTGTTATATGGGAAACTTGAGGTTTTATCG
>CAZBUW010000056.1:0-19678 GCA_964495195.1 uncultured Roseburia sp. | reverse complement strand
TAATAATTTTGAAATTTTTACATTTTACTATTGACATTTATTAGCTGGACTTTTTTATTATTTTGGTTCGCTTGAACTTGTATCTTGATGATGACGGAGGCAAAAGCCCCTTCGGGGCAAAACCGACACAACTATGTGTGTTTGCAAGCGAGCTTGCAAAACCACATATTGTGTTCGGTTGTGCGAAGCACCCTTTTGCCCCCGTCATCATCTTGTATCTTAATACTACCACGCAATTTCTTCTTTGGGCAAAACATGCATAATCTGCACTTTTTTCGCACAAACGGTTATGCATTATGTCGTTTTTTACAAATTATTTCACCGGTTCTTGTGCATTATGTCCAAAGCTATTCTTTACTTACGAAAACAAGCTGCAATCAAATGGCCGGTTCCCTTGATGCGATGACCGTTACAAATCTCGGTGATCGCCTCCGCCATCTCCATACTGATGGCGCCTCCGGTCATCTTTGCGAGTCCGCGGATTGGCATATTGTAAATAAACAGCACGTTGAGGTCCGGCACACCCTTTTTCTCGCTGCTCTTTTTCATACGGGTCAGAACCGCACAGGCGAGTCTGCCGATGAGGCTCTTTCCATAGTAGAGCTGGCAGATGGCGTCGTTCATGTGAATCTCACCGCTCCAGCTTCCGTCCGGAATCTCGCCGCCGTAGAGCGCCTCGAACTCCGCATCCGCGATGTCCGTCACCCTTCCGGTAAAATAATCCGGGAGCTGTGTGGCGCTGTACGGTCCCGCCTCCACGGTTCCCGCCACCTCGCGCTCACCCACTAACCGCATCTCATTTGCATTTGCGCCCACATAAATCTTGTAGGTGCCGCCCTCAATCTCCCAGGAATCCGTGCGCACATCATAAAAGCGGAAAGTCTTATCGTCGAATGGAATCGTGACGTCCTTCTCCTCGCCCGCTTTCAAAAATACTTTTGCAAAACCTTTCAGCTCGCGCACCGGACGGAACACGGTCTGCGATTCTTTTCCGACATAGAGCTGTGCAATCTCCGCACCGTCGCGTGCACCGGTATTTTTCACTGCGAAGGTGACTCCACTCTCTTCCACATGCAGATTGTCATAGGAAAATGTGGTGTAGGAGAGACCGTACCCGAACGGAAACTGCACTTCCTTCCCGACTGTGGTGTAGTAGCGGTATCCGACATAAAGGCTCTCCCTGTACTCACTGGTGCGCTCCCTGCTCGGATAATAGCGGTAGGATGGAACATCCTCATAATGATACGGATACGTCTCATTCAGCTTGCCGGACGGGTTCGTCTCTCCGGTGAGCACGCGAAGCATCGCGGATGCACCCGCCTGCCCGCCCAGATATCCGTGGACAATCGCTTTCACTTTTTCAAACCACGGCATCTCGATAGCAGAACCCGCGGACAAAATTACAACTACATTTTTATTTACAGAGGCAACCGCCTCGATCAGTTCGTTCTGTGCCTGCGGCATCCACATATGTGCCCGATCCATGCCCTCGCTCTCGCTGATCTCGTCGAGTCCCGCAAACACCAATGCGATGTCGGCATCTGCCGCAGCCTGTTTTGCCTCCTCAATCAGCGCGGCGTCCGGCTTGCTGTTGCGGACATAACCCTGTGCATATTTTGTCATCACAAGATTGGTATCCTTGATGCAGTCGAGAATCGTCTCCGGTGTCTTCGACGGATTGACTAGGGAAGAACCTGCCCCCTGATAGCGCGGTGTCTTAGCAAAATCACCGAGCACTGCCACCTTCGTCCCCGCCGCAAGCGGAAGCAGCTCCCCCTCGTTCTTTAGAAGCACGATACTCTGTTCTGCCGCTCTTCTCGCGAGCTCGTGGTGTTTTTCCACATCGAAGGAAGTGCCTTTTCCGTCGACGGTCGCCTGATGGGTGGCAAAGATAATCTTTAACAGCTCGTCTAAGCGCTCGTCGAGCACCTCCTCCTTCAGCTTTCCTGTTTTGACTGCCTGAATAATCTCATGCGCGCCGCATTTTCCAGTGCCCGGCATCTCGAGGTGGCTGCCGTTTGCCACGCCGAGCGCATGGTCGTTGCTCGCGCCCCAGTCGGACACGACATAGCCGTCAAACCCCCACTCATCCACTAAAATCTCGCGGAGCAGATGGCGGTTCTCGTTCGCATAGACGCCGTTGATCTCATTGTAGGAGGACATGATGGACTTTGCCTTCCCCTCCTTTACCGCAATCTCAAACCCGGTCGTGTAAAGTTCCCGGAACGTCCGCTCGTCCACGACGGAATTGTTTGCCATACGGCGCAGCTCCTGACTGTTCGCCGCAAAATGCTTCGGGCAGGCGGAGATTCCCTTGCTCTGGATCCCCCGCACATAAGCTGCCGCCATCTTGCCTGCGTGATACGGGTCCTCGGAAAAATACTCAAAATTGCGTCCGCACAGAGGACTGCGCTTGATGTTTAGCCCCGGCCCCAAGACGACGTTGACATCCATCGTCACCGCCTCCTCCGCCAGCGCCACACCGATCTCCTCGCCGAGCTGTTCGTCCCAGCTGTTCGCGATTGTCGCAGCCGTCGGGAAACAGGTCGCAGGAAGCGACTCATTTAACCCGAGGTGGTCGCCCGCCCCCGCCTGACGGCGCAGTCCGTGCGGACCGTCCGACATCGCCATGGAAGGGATGCCGTACTCTTCGTAATCCATCGTCTCCCAAGTGTTCTTTCCGGACATCATACTCGCTTTCTGCTCGAGCGTCATTTTACTGATGATTTCCTGATACTTCAAACTCATTCTATCTTTTCCTCCTCCCAAAAGTTCTCACAGTTTTATCGATACTATAATGTTGGGGGCAAAAGGGGATGATAAAAATTTGAATTGTCATATTGCACAAAATAAATTTTGCATTTGTGACTTAATGAAGGATATTAGATTTTCTTAATGTTTTGTATGTATCCAGCAACTTGGCAACAGGATGTTGCCGAGAGCCCTAGCTGAGCCATGGATGGCGAATCTAGGGCGGTTGCGGTCGCAGCTAAGATTTATGACAAAACATTTAGAAAATCTTATATCCGTAATTCGGAAAAAATGAAAAATTTATTTTGTGCAATATGACAACCACAACTTGTATCAGCCCCTTTTGCCCCCAACATCTTACTATTATTCTAACAAAAATTTTTCCGCAGATAATTTTTTCACACAAAGCGTCCTATTTTTGCACAAACTGCAACAACATTACCTATTTCGCACAAAAAGAGAGGGAGTAAACTGTGCAATCTGCACAATCCATTCCCTCTCTTTTCCTCGTCTGCAATTATTCCTATGTCTGTAGTCTATTCCTGCACCTGTAATTTTTCCTTCGGGAGCGGGATCAGCACCTTCAGCTCGAACCAGTTGTTGTCCGAGTGAATACTGACCGCCCCCTCATATTTTTCTGCGGTGTAACGGATACTCTTGATTCCGTATCCGTGCACCTTCTTATCCTTCTTCGTCGTGACCGGCGCACCCTCGCGGTACTTGATTTTTCCCTCGAAGTAATTCTCCACTTTAATCAACAAAAAATCCCGCTGCCTCGACACAGTCACATGGATGAGCCGCTTTTCCTTGTCTTCTATCTTTTTCTCGCACTCGATAGCGTTGTCGAGCGCATTTCCGAAGATGCTGCAGATGTCGGTCGTATCCAGAAAATCCACGAGCGTTCCGTCCGCCACACAGGTGAACGTAATCTCCCCTTTTGCGCACATGAGGCTTTTGCTTGTGAGCACCGTGTCAAGAATCTTATTTCCGGTCTTGTTCTGCACCTCGTACTTGCGAATCTCCTCCTCCATCTGATTCAAAAAGGCATTGCGCTTCTCCGGGTCCTCCTCCCTGCGCAAGACTTCGATCTGATGTTTCAAATCATGATACTTGTAGTTGATTAAATCGATACTCTCCTTCGACTGCCGGTACTGCAGATACTGATTCTGCAGCACATTGTGCACCGCCTCTAACTCCTGCCGCACACGAATCTCACAGCACTGCACCATATGCGCATAGAGCATCGCCACGCCCCCTAAGTTCACCAGAGTCCTGATGTTGGCAATGTCAAAAGCATACTGCCCGGAGAACGGCGTCTGAATGCTCAAAAAACTTACATTGCTGACGGCAAAGACCGCGACTCCGATAATCAGCGCGGACAGATACTCCTGATATTTAATGTGCATCCTCCCGTCCTTTGGCACATGGCGATGAAGCAGCCACCAGAGCACTAAGAGCACTCCCCCGTACACCAGCACCAGAAGCAGAAGCTCGAGATACTGCGGCGGCGCCATGTCCATATTCCAAAAAAAACAAATCAGCTGCCAGTGGAGCGATGCCATAAACTCTGCTGCCACGAACGCCTGAATCCCAAAGTAGGCGGCGTCAAGCTTTTTGATATCGCAGACCACATATAAAAAGGTAATCATCAATCCAACTGCCAGAATCATACAGGGAATCCACAGATAGATCGGCACATCCTTCGTCAGAACGAGAAATGCCATCTGCACCACAAACGCCACCGCCGAAAACAGCACGAACTTTCTCTTTTCCACACGATGTTTCAACAGCAGGACAAACATCAGACTCGACGCCCACTCCGCAATCGCCGTATAATATCTTGGAATATCCGGCAGAACATAATCCATTATTTCATCACCCCGCCCCAGTAATTGGTCAATGCCTCCATAAAATCTTTCTTGCGCGAACGGCTGATCAAAAGGGCTTCCCCCTTGACCATCGCAGAACCGTCCTGCACGCCGTCCACATGCGCAAGATTAATCAGGTACCCTTTATTTCCACGGAAAAAATCCATGCCCGCCAGTTTTTCCTCCATCTCTTTCATTGCTCCCGCCGACTCATAATTGCCGTTGGCGGTGTGCACGATCAGATTGTGCCCCTGGCTCTCGATATAGTAGATGTCCGCGATGTCCACACGGATGGCACCCCCTTTGATACTTAGGGAGAGCGCCTTTTGCTCCCTCTTTTTCATGCGGGCAATCGCACGGTTCAGACGCTGTGAAAACGCGAAATAGGAAATTGGTTTCAACACATAATCTAAAGCATCCACCGCGTATCCGCGGATGGCGTACTGCGCCATGTTGGTGATAAAGATGATGACCACCTCGGTGTCTACCTTGCGAATCTCCTCCGCTGCACTCATTCCATCCATAAACTTCATCTGCACATCCATCAGGATAATGTCGTACTGCGCCTTGTATTTATTGACAATTGCATCTCCGTCGGCGAAACGCACAATCTCAAATGCCTCGCCGTTCTCCTGCCCGTACCGGCGCAGATAATCCGCAAGCTGTTCTGCGTAGCTTGCCTCGTCCTCCACGATTGCTACTTTTATCATTCTGTTCCCCCATCATCTGATGATATTTTCTTCTTTTCTCCTATTATAACAAATCTGAAAAAATATGCCATCAAAAAAGAAGCTGCCAGATTCATGGCAGCTTCTTACGGGGGAGAGTTTATGAAAAATTTGTATCACTTATTCGTGATGCTATTACTATAATCCTTCTTTTTGTCCGTTGTCTGTATATTCTGTGAAGATTATGTGTTTTTTATCTTAAGGAAAAGCGACTGCGCATCCTCCGCAAAGCATTTCGCCCCTCTCTCCTCGAGAAAACTGCGGTCGCGGAAGCCCCAGAGCACTGAGATACACGGAAGTCCTGCGTTCGCCGCCGTGGCAAGGTCGACATCGGAATCCCCGACGTAGACCGCCTCCTCCTTTTTCGCCCCGAGTTCGGAAAGTGCGAGTTCGACCATGTCCGGCGCCGGTTTTCTCGGCATTCCGGCGCGCTCTCCGACTGACACGTCAGCGAGTCCCATAAAATAGATGTCGCTCAGCTCCCTGACTGCGGAGTCCAATTTGTTGGAGACAATCGCCATGCGGTATCCCGCCTTCTTCAACTGCTGCATCAGCTCAAGTACGCCGTCGTACGGTCTGGTCTTATCGTTGCAGTGCACGGCGTAGTGTGCCCTGAAATCTGCAAGAATCTCTGCAACCTCCTCCGGCGCCGTCCCCTCCGGCACGGCGCGCTCCATAAGCCGGCCGACACCGTTTCCCACAAAACGGCGAATCTCCTCGATTGTGCGAACCGGCTTGCCGTGTTTTTCCAAGGCGGCATTGACCGCATCAGTCAAATCCTCCAACGTATTTAACAATGTCCCATCCAAGTCAAAAATAACAGTATTACAATTTCCCATTTATTTTACACTGACCTCTCCCGCCAAAACGCGCTTATAGTCTTCGTAGTTACGTTCCAAAAGTGCCGGTGTGTCGAGCCCATATGGGCATTTGCTCTTACACTGGTTACAGTGCAGACAGTTCTCAATCTTTTTCATCTTCGCCTGCACCTCCTCGGTCAACTGCAGTTCCGAAGGGGAACGGCGCAGAAGAAGCGACATCCTCGCACAGTTGTTAATCTCAATCCCCGCCGGACAAGGCATGCAGTAACCGCATCCGCGGCAGAAATCCCCGCTCAGTTCCTCCCTGTCATGCCTGATAATGGCGGAGAGTTCCTCCGTCATGACCGGCGGATTGTCAATGTAGGAAATAAATTCGTCGAGTTCGCTCTCCCTCTGGACGCCCCAGATTGGAAGTACATTCTCGTACTGTGCCTCAAACGCGTAGGCAGCCTTTGAGTTTGTAATCAGTCCTCCCGACAACGCCTTCATCGCGATAAATCCCATGCCGGCTTCCTTACACTTTCCGACCAATGCAATGTCACGGTCCGATGCCAGATAACAGAATGGAAACTGCAGCGTCTCGTAGAGCCCGGATGCAATCGCCTCCTCCGCCACCGCCAGACGGTGATTCGTGATTCCGATGTGGCGGATTTTTCCCTGCTCCTTCGCCTCGAGCATCGCCTCGTAGAGCCCGGTGCCATCCCCCTGCTTCGGGCAGAAAGACGGATTGTGGAACTGGTAGAGGTCGATGTAGTCAGTTCTTAAATTGCGAAGAGAAGTCTCTAACTGCTCCCAGAATTCCCCGGCGTCTGCTGCGGCCGTCTTCGTCGCGAGATAGACTTTTTCACGCATACCCTCGAATGCCTCACCTAACTTCTCCTCGCTGTCCGTGTAGAATCTCGCCGTGTCAAAGAACGTAATTCCGGCGTTGTACGCCTTTCTCGCCAGCGCGACGGCGTCCTCTCTGCTGACTCTCTGAATCGGAAGTGCCCCGAATCCATTCTTGTTCACGGTGATCCCTGTTTTTCCGAGTGTTACTTTTTCCATTCTTTTGTACCTTCCTTTCCACATATTTTCCAAACATTCGTGTTCTTATCCACATTGATAAGCTCTGTTCTGTTGAAAACAATGCTTATCGATGATTACATTATACCATGTGCTTCGCAGTGCCGTTCGAGAAATCAAAGATTTCCCTCACTCGCGGGCTTCGCCCTATGGAAAGTGACAAATAAAAATCTGCTTACGTACGAGCACGATGCATATTTTTATTTGCCACTTCCCGCACTGCTCATTGCCTACGCGGACATTATACCATATCCTGAGGCATTTGCGAACAGCAATAGTCCGGGGCTAGATTGCAAAAGCCATTTGGGTAAATATCGATTTTTTGCACTGTTTTTCTTCATTTTTCCTGAGAAAAAGTATAAATATCGGACAAAAACACAATAATTACCCAAATTCCGTCTGACAGCGACACTATCGCTCTGTCAGATACGGAAAAAAGACCTCGCTCGTATCCCCTTTTCCAAACATATTGTTATATTGAAGAATCTCATATTTTGAAATCCAGTCCGCCTCCTCGCCGGTAGCGTCTTCCACATGGATAAATCCTCCCCTGCTCACGGAGTAGTAGCCTCTTGAGTTGATTGCCGGAACCGACTCCATCATGTCCGCCAGAAAACGGTTATACGGCGGGAGCTCAATTCCCGCGCGCTCCAATGCCAATGTCGATAAATAATTGATACTTGTAATTGGAACTTCCGTCTCCTCACTGTCGTAATTCGTCCAGATAAAAAACGGCACCGTGTACAGATTCTCCAGTTCATCCTCCGTCAGACCGGAGAGGCCTTTTCCGTTGAGATACGGATAAAAGCTACTGCTCAGACTCGGCTGGTGATCGCCGAAAAAGACAATCTCCACCGGTTCCTCCACGCTCTCAAAATAGCGGATCAGATATTCGAGCGCCTTGTCGCTCTCATTCAGAAGGGAGAGGTACTGGTTTACATCCGGATAATTAACCCCCGTCATGCGGATCTGCTGTGAAAAATTGCTGTAGGTATCCGTGTAACCGCCGTGGTTTTGCATGGAGATTCCCATGATAAAAAGATCCTCGTTTAAAGCTTTGCTCTCATAGCGTTCAATAATTTTCTCATAAAACTCCTGATCTGTGATATATTCTCTCAAAACGGCGCTCTGGTCAAAGTCGTCAATAAAATGCGCCTCGTCAAATCCGAGGTCAGGGTAGACTGCGTTCCGGCTCCAGCCCGTCTCATAGTAAGGGTGCATTGCCACACAGGTGTAGCCGATGTTCTTTAGATTTGAGACGACGGAGGTCGGCTCCTCGCTGATGTACTGCTGGTAGACCACCGAGCCGCTCGGCAAAAACGCCATGGAATTTCCGGTCATAAACTCCCACTCGGAATTCGGCGTCTTCGCCCCGAAGACGGAGGAGAGCGCGTAGCCCTTCACACAGTTTTCCGTCAGCGAATCGTAAAACGGCGTCACCTCCCGGTTGGTCGTAAAATCACCCACGACGCCGAGGTCGGCGTAGGACTCGCTCATCACAACGATAATTGTAGGTCTGTCCCCGGTCTCCCCGCCGGATATGTCTGCCCCGCCGACAGTCTCCCCCGCGGAGGTGTCTGCTCCATACTGCTGCTCGAGCGCCGCAACCGCCTCCTCCGAGTATCCGTCCGGCTCCGTCACAATCGAATCCCGCACGCTGAGGACAAAATTTAAAATGTAGCCATTCCGGTAGCTTCCTTTCTGCTCCCAGGTCTCCGTCACCGTGTACTCCGTCTCGCTCCCCACATAGACGCCAAGAAGAATTACAACTGTAATCAGAACCGGAATCTCAAGCCACCTCTTTTGGAAGCGGACATGAAGTTTTCGCACGAACGCTATGTACAGAATAGAGGCCAGAATCACATATCCCGCGCGGTCATCCATGGCAAACTCATAGTTTGAGGCGACGCTCAATCCCGTCTGAATTGACTTGACGTCGCTAAAAATCAGCTCGTTCCCACGGAACATGTAGACGAAGTAGTTGACCCCCGCGAGCACCATCAGAAAGACGTAGGAGATGATACAACTGAGCGACATATTGTTGGTAAAAATCTGCGCAAAAAAATACACAGCCAGACAACACACCACGTTGAGCAGCATTTTCTCGTCGGAAATCTTTGCCCTAAGCTCCGCGTCTAAGAGCAGATACTGAATCAGATAGGCAGTAAAGATACTGCTCGCCGCAAAGCAGGTGATTGTCCACAGCCAAGGCAGTTTCGCGTGCAGGGTAATCGTCGTATTTTTGATCAGAAAATAGGCTCCTCCGAAGAGAAAGAGCGCCCAGATTCCGTACCCTGTCCGAAAAAAAAGGAGAACCGCGACGACCATGGCCATCGCTAATGCTCCCAGCGATTCCTTCTTCATTTTCCATTTGATGCCCATCTTTTCCACGGGCTTCTTCTCTGTTTCCGTTGTTTTCTTTTCCATGTCTCTATTTCACACCCCGCTGCGTTATTGCAGCGGACACTTTCTGTAAAATTTGTTGCAGATTGCCTGATTCTAAACCGCAACAATTCGTTGATTCAGTGCTACTATACAACAAAATTCCCGGCTAATCAACCGGGAATTTCACAGCTTGTACGAGCAGCGGGAAAACTCGAGTGCCTGCCCTGCGTTCAGACGAAGCCCACAGTTTTGCGGTGTGCGCGCACTCTCCGCGCAATCACAATAACAGCCCCCACCAAAAACGGGAAGACAAAAGTTCCAAAGCGATAGAGCAGGGATGCCGAACCCGCGAGTCCGGTTCCCACAATCGCTCCAAACAGTGCCGTGAACACGAACTCGGTGGAACCGATCCCCGCCGGGCTTGGAATGACCGCCGCAAGCATGACGGACAGTGCCGTGATTGCCATGACCTGCGACAGATTCACTGTTCCGTCGGCATAGAAGACCAGAAACGGTATGCCGTACCAGCACGCTACTTTGACTAAGTTCAAGGCGATTGTCCCCAACACCAGAAGCCGATTTCCAAGCAGAAGTTTCGCCGCATTCTCCAACATCGCGCACTGCTCCGCGAGCCGGTCATGAAGCGTGTCGAACCTTCCCTTTCGGTTTATCAGCTGAAGGAGTTTTAAAAGGAATCTGTGGAATTTCTCTGAGATGCAGAAAAGCACCAGAAAAAGTGTAATGACAATCGTAATTATAAATCCCGCAATCAGAAGCCAGTCATACTCTCTAAAATGCTGCTGCATGAAAGACCAGTTCAGCAGAAAGAAGATTGCGGAAAAAATTGCAATACTGATCTTGTGAAGTGCATACTCCAGCATATACATTCCGAATCCCTTCGACGGCTCGATTCCATTCTCATTCAGGTAGAAAATCGCCGCCACACCCGCGCCGCTTCCGAGCGTTGCCACGCGGTAGAACGAGCAGTAGAAGGTGTTTCCGACCGCTTTTCTAAAGTGGAATGCCGGCTGGTACTGTCTCGCCAGAAGGAATGTGATAACGCTCTCCACCACCTCGTAGAGAAGCGCTGCCGCGCAGATTCCTAAGACCACCCAGGGGGATGTCTTTACCAGTTCCTCCAGAATCGGCCCCGCGGAATCCCGAAATGTATAGATAATCGCTCCTACAATGACTATCACAAATAACCATTTTAAAATCTGCTTTTGTGTATTACTGATCATAATCGCCCCTATTTCTTTTTGAAGTTCGTATATCCTTTTTGCTGATATGGATGCTCCTTCCAAAGTCTGTCGGCGGTCTCTTTCCACTCTTTTGCATACAATTCACATTTTCCGCACAGATGCTCTACCGGCTCTGCCTCCTCCACATCCGTCGAATGCGCTCCTGTCTCTTTTACCATACGCTGTAAGATTTCCGGATTTTCGAGCATCGGACAAGGGCGGAGCATATTGTCGTTAAACGGCTGTCCGTCGCGGTATGCCATAAACAGCGGCTGCTTTAAGCACTCGAGCAGTGTCTTTTCCCGAATGTTTGCTCCCGAATAGTGAATAAATACACATGGCTCCACATCCCCCTTCGGGTTGATGTGGCAGTAGTTCCTTCCGCCAGCGATACATCCGCCCACGAACTCCCCATCGTTCTGGAAGTCCATGACGAAGATTTCCTTTCCGCCCTCTCTTGCACGCACCTCGCGCAGTCTGTGGTAGATGTACTCGCGCTGTTCGCTCGTCGGCATCAGATCCGGCGCCGCCTTCATCCCGACCGGCATGAGGTGGAAGTACCACGCAAAACGGCTTCCGTGCTCAATCAGCAAATCAAAAAATTCGTCGGATGTAACTGCATCCATGTTTTTACGAGTATAGCACACACTATTGCCAAAAATCAATCCATTTTCATGAAGCAGATCCATCGCATGGATTACCTTGTCATAGACACCGTTTCCACGGCGGAAGTCGTTCGCCTCCTCAAATCCCTCAAGACTGATGGAGAGCGAGAGATTTCCAACACGCTTCATCTCGTCGCAGAATGCCTGATCGACTAAAGTTCCGTTCGTATAGCAGTGGAACGCACACTCGTTGTGCTTCTCGCAGAGTTTAATGATGTCCGCCTTGCGCACGAGCGGTTCTCCGCCTGTCATCATATAGAAAAAGATGCCGAGTTCCTTTCCCTGTGTGACAATGTTGTCTAACTCCTCAAAGGTGAGATTTAACTTGTTTCCGTACTCCGCCGCCCAGCATCCCGTACAGTGCAGATTGCAGGCGGAGGTCGGGTCCATCAGAATCAGCCATGGTATATTGCAGTTGTGGATTTCCCTCATCTTACGGATTGTCTTCGTCCCATAAAAAGCAGCCTGATAGCCAAGATTCAGCGCTGTCATCTTTGCGACATGCGGGTCGGTCTCATCCAGAACACGGTTTACATAATGCATCCACTTGTTATCGGGATCCATAATCATCGCCCTCGTCGCATCGTAAGATTCCTTCTCAAAATTGTCCCCCATAAATTTTTCTGTGAGATCGAGAATCTGAAGCAGACTCTTCTGCCTGTCTTTTCCCAGCTTTTTCAGCGTGACATCCACTGCCGCGCTAAATGCCTTCCTCTCTATCGACTGCTTAAAATTACTCATATTCTTTTTCCTCCATTTCTTCCAGTCCCAAACCGCTTTACAGATGCCCGGGGCAAAAGCCCCTCTTCGACAGATGCCGGGAGCCATGCTCCCTTCTGCCCCAAGCATCTTCTTTATTCTCTAGTATATTAACCTTACAAATTATTTGGAATATGCAAACTTTTTTGGGTGTCGCCCTAACTTATACATTTTTGTCAATTTGTATATCTATATCTCATAGTATTCAATACTACATGAGAAAATCCGGCATTTTTTCTTAAATCTTTCTTATCTTCTACTCATTTTGTAAAAATTTGGGTATAATGTAATTGATGTTCATAACCTGACAAAACGGCAACAGATTCGGTTTTGAACAGCAGAAGAGCCTCTTCGCTCTGTCTGGAACTACGGAAAGGAAATGATGAACCATGCCTGGTTTCACAACACATTACTTATTTGGAACGGACGCATTTCACGAACTAAAGTGCGCCCCCCTAAAACGAAACCTCTATTATAACCGCGCCGCCTACGCATTAGGACTTCAGGGACCGGATCTCTTCTTTTACTATCTTCCGTCCTACGCCTTTTTATGGGGGCATAATCTTGGCGCACTGGCACACGCTCAGCGCACCGGAGAATTTTATCAGAATCTTTTGGAGAGCCGCTATCTCTTTACAAGCCTGGCAGACCAAAGAATTGCGGAGGCGTATCTGATTGGATTTTTAGGGCATTACACCTTAGATACCGTCTGCCATCCGTTCATCTACTCGCGGACACATTACCGCGGAAAAATGAAAAAATATTTTGCGAGACACGCCTACCTCGAGACGGAGATTGACACAGACCTGCTCGCCTTAAAACAGAACCGGAAGCCGAGCGAATTTCACCAGAATCACACCATCGCCTTAAGCTTCCAGCAGCGCATCGTCATCGCGAGAATGCTTCACTTTGCCTACACAAGGACCTACCCGGAATTCCGTTCCCGCTTCATCACGATGCTGCTCGGCATCTTTTCCCTGCGGCTCGGGCTGTGCATGCTCCGGGATAAAACCGGACAAAAAAAAGTGCTTGCGCGGCTCGCGGAAAAATATACCCTCGGTTTTGCACATTTTTCCCCTCTGATTGCGAGCGATACGCTGCACTTTTGCGCGGATCCTTTTAATATGAAGCACAAAAAGTGGTCGAACCCATGGGACCCGTCCCTTAAGTCGGACGAGAGTTTCTTCGACCTCTATGAAAAAGCTCTCGTTCTCTACCAGAAACGAATCCGCATGCTCTACCGCTATCTGCGCACACCGGAAAATTCACATCTTGCGGAAGTCCGCCTGCGTGAATTTCAGAAAGAATATGGAAATCTCTCCTTCTCGAGCGGTCTAGATTGCAAAAAAGTCACGAATCTGCCCCAGGATGATTTCCATTAAGCGTGTTCTCGCCTCCACACTCGCCCAGGCGATGTGTGGAGTGATGAGCAGTTTCTCACTGTCTTTTATGCGTCTGAGCGGGTTGTCCGCCCTCATTGGCTCCTCACACAGCACATCGAGTCCCGCAGCGGCAATCTCGCCCTGCTCCAAGGCATCCGCCAGATCCTCCTCCACGACAATCGGTCCTCTTCCCAGATTCAAAAAGACTGCCGTCTTTTTCATCTTAGAAAAAGCCGCCGCATCCATCAGATCTCTCGTGTTCTCATCGAGCGGTGCGTGGACGGACACCACGTCAGACTGCGCTAAAAGCGTATCAAAATCCACCCGCTCGTAGCCCGGCTGGTTGTTTTTCCCGGAAGTCGAATAATAGATAACACGGCAGCCGAAAAGTTTTGCCAGTTCCGCCACACGGCGACCGATGGCGCCCATCCCGACAATTCCCCATGTCATCCCGCTCAGCTCGTGGAATACATGCGCAAAATGCGTAAACATCCGGTCGTCGACATAGTGCTCTTCCTTGACATAGCGATCATAGTAGGAGAGCTTCTCGAAAAGATAGAAAAGCAGACCAAATGTGTGCTGTGCCACGCTCTCCGTCGAGTAGCCCGCCACATTGCGCCACGCGATGCCGCGGCGGTCAAGATACTCCTTGTCCAGATTGTTCGTCCCGGTCGCGGTGACACAGACAAGTTTTAAGCGCTCCGCCTCCCCGATGGATTTTTCGTTAATCTCCACTTTATTTAAAATGATGACATCAGCATCCTTTGTCCGCTCCCGCGCTTCCTCTGCGGTAGAAAAATCATATTTTTCCACCTCGCCGAGCGCATCATAACCGGATAAATCAATATCATCCCCGATGGTTTTTGCATCCAGAAAAACAATTTTCATATCTGATATTCCCTCACTTCCTATTCTCTTTGCCGCTTTATGCCGTTTCCAGCGGCTTCTTGAGATACTCCTTCAATTCATCCATGCGGCTTTTGGCAATCTCGTATCCCTCGTCATAGAGTTTTCGCATCTTCTCGACATCCTTTTCGGTTCTGCCGACCCCGTAGGTCGTATCCGGGGCGATGACGAACACTTTTCCCTCTTTTTCCAATTCCAGCAGCTCCTGCATGCAGGCGTTGTAACGTTCCGCGCGGGTCTCTAACCCCTCCACAATCTTCGGATACTTCTTGTACAGCTTGCTGCTGATGCCGATCGCCTTTTCGCGGGTCTTTACATAACCGCGCTCTCTGGTCAGAACGACGATATTCCTGTCGCACCCCTTGTCCATCGCGTGCCGGTACGGAATCGAGTCTGCAATCCCACCGTCGAGATAGTAGTGCTTTCCGACTTTGACCGGCTGGAACAGAACCGGCAGGGAACAGCTCGCCACGAGCGTGTCCTCCATCTCACGCGACTTTGGAACCGGAAGATACTCCGCCTTTCCGGTGTGCAGATTAGTAACCGCCGCTTCGATTTCGCCCGGAAATGCCGCGAGCGCGTCGTAGTCGAACGGCAGCAGTTTGTCCGGAATCTCCTCGAACACAAATTCAATATTGTAGTAAGCCTTTTGTTTCTTGTTCATCAGATGGCGCATCCCCATATAGCGTTTATCCGCCATATATTTTTCCAGCAGTTCCAAGTTGCGCCCCTTCTGCTTCGACAGGTAGGAGACCCCATATGCAATCCCTGCTGACACGCCGATAAAATAATCCGGCATCAGTTCCTCCTCCAAAAAGGCATCCATGACGCCGCAGGAGAATACCGTGCGGTTTGCTCCCCCTTCAAATGTCATTCCAAGTTTCATGCTTTTGACGCTCCATCCACCGATAATATTTCCCCGGTAACATAGCCCGCCAAATCGCTTGCGAGATAGAGGAATGCGTTCGCCACCTCCTCCGGCTCACCCGCTCTCCCGAGCGGAATCTTTGCGGAGATCATTTTGACAACTTCCTCCGGCAGCGATGCCACCATATCCGTCCTTGTAACGCCGGGTGCGACTGCGTTCACACGGATATTGTCTTTTCCAAGCTCTCTCGCAAGGGAGATTGTCAGACCGTTCACCGCAAACTTACTCGTCGGATATCCCACTCCTGCCGGCTGTCCGGAGATGCTCACCATGGAGCTGGTGTTGATGATGCATCCGCCCCCCTGCTCTCTCATGATCTTTGCGGTCGGCAAAATGGCATAAAACATAGCCTTAACATTCAAATCAATCACCTTGTCAAATTCCTCCGGTGTGTAATCGTACAGCGGTGTGCTCTGGGAGATTCCGGCGTTGTTGACGAGAATGTCAATTCTTCCGTATTTCTCCTTAACCTCTGAGATGCTCTTCTCCACTTCCGCCGCGTCTGTAAGTTTCGGGAATTTTCCGTCCACTTCCCACTCCGGATTCTCCCCGCGAAGCTTCGCGAGCGCCTTGTCCACGGTCTCCGCGCGCGAGCCAAACAATACGACCTTCGCCCCGTTCGCAAGATATTTGCGGACAATCTCAAATCCTATGCCCCTTGTTCCTCCTGTCACAATCGCTACTTTTCCTTTTAACATAATTGCACCTTCCTTTTTTAATACTATCATTTTACCGCACTATACTTCTTCGACGAGTTCCTCCGTAGCGGGCTCCACGATTGGAACTACATACAGCGTTACACCGCGTATCTCCTTGACGAGCGCAACCGCTCCCGCCTCGATGATGGTCCCGTCCTCGTAGGCTCTCGCCGTCCACTCCTGTCCTTTTAAGACTGCCGTTCCGGTTCCCCTCCTGTTGTCGATGGTCTCCGTGACATTCACCTTCTGCTCGAGGGCATTCTGATAATTTGTGCGCGTCAGATGTGGTTTTAAGTACTTCAGCGCCCACGGTCTTGTGAAGAATAAAAGTGCTAAGGACACTGCCAAAAAGACGACAATCTGCACGATTTCATTCGCTCCGCACGCACTGCAGATCAATGCCGCCAAAGCTCCCCCCGCGAACCAGATAGACGTCAGCCCGACTGTAATGATTTCCACTACCGCAAATACAATGATCAATATAATCCAGATAATCTGTGCTATCATAAGGTTCCTCCCTATTCTGCTGTTTTCTTTTATTATATGACATTCTAAAAATGTGCACAACAGAAAAGTTTTTCCTTAAAGATTTCTTCTTTTTCGCCGAAATAATAGATAGCAGAAATCATCTGCCCTTTTTGAAGGGTGCAAAAAAGTGCGAGAGCCCGCGATGGCTCTCCTCATCAAGCGTCGGCAGCACTTCCGGCAGAATGGAGAATCGTATGGCAGCACAATCAGGAATCGCAGTAAGTTTAAATTCCACTTACTATATGAGAAGATTTTATAAAAACTGTTCCGATGCTTTGACAAGTTCAAAGCGTTCGGAGATGTCGGAGAACCGTCTCTCACAGGCGGATGCAGACGCCCTGCGCCGCGCCGTCCGCGAGCTCCGGAAATTCGATTACTCCGATGATGTGGAGGCAAATATGCTAAGCAGCGTCAAGGCTTTTATCAAGACCTACAACAACACGCTCGAGACCGCCTCCGGCTCCGGCAACTCACTTTTGAACCGCTACGCAAAGCAGCTCAAAAGCGCCGCCAAAGAATATACTTCCGAATTGAAAAAACTGGGAATCACGGTGAACACTGACGGTTCAATGGAAGTCAACGACAATCTGCTCGGCAATGCGACCGCCGACGAGATTGGAAAACTTTTTTCAAACGACGGCAAGTTCGGACAGAAGATTCAGCAGATCTCCAAGCGGTTAGAAACCCGCTCCGAGGAGGCATACAACGCCGAATTATACGAAGCTTCCGCCCTCGCCGCAGCCAACCGCGCCGCGGCAAACGCCACCGGCGTCGGCGTCAATGTCGATGTCTCGTTATAGCGTTTTCACTTTAAGCCAGAGGCGCAGCCTGCTCTTCTTCCGCAGGCTGCTGCCCCTGGTCTTTTTTTGCGCCCGGAGCGGCGCCTCTTGTAGCGAGGAAAACAATTCCCGCGACCATGACAATTGTCACGCCGAGTCCCCCCTCCAAGCCAAACGCTCCGCCGTTTAAGAGTTCCTTCCCCTCCACAGAGAGAGAATTGAGCAATTTACAATTGTTTGTCGTTCCACTCACCAGAACACCGTAGACATTTCCCTGCACCAGATTCCAGACGGAGTGAAACGCCGCCGGCGCCCAGATATTTCCGCGCTTGATAAAATAGAGGGAGGCAAAAATTCCATACAGGGTCAGATTGAGAAACGCCAACGCTGAGATGCCGCTGTTTAAAAGGTGGAGCATTGCAAACACGACCGAGTTCGTCAGAATCGCCGTCAGCATACTGTATCTTCTCGCCACCGACACCATAAAATACCCACGGCAGAGCATCTCCTCGGACATGCCCTGAATCAGGAAGCCGACAAGATAAGCCAGGAAAATTCCAATCGAAAAGTTCGAAGAAAATCCCTCGAATTTCAGCGCGCCGGTCGCCACACAGATTAATACGGCAGCAGAGAATACCACAAATCCGCACAGCGCGCCGCGAAGATATTCCTTCCACGCTCCCGCCTTGGTAAATCCGAGACTAGACAACTTTCTCTTCTGGAAAAAGTGACAGGAGAACCACGTCGCAAAAATCAGACCGAGTGTCGCAATCAGGCTCAAAATCATATACCCGTTTGAACTTGCAATCCGGTTCGACGCCTCTAAGACGGCCTCCGCATCCCCGCTCAACGCCGCAGCCGCATACTCTTTATCCGTATACATAAAAAACATCTCGCCCGGCAGTATAAATACCATCTCTGCAAAAAATCCCAGGATAAACACCCCGAGGAACAACAAAATCTCCAACGCGAACGGCAGGCCTTTCTGTCTTGCTGCCGCCTCCGCTACCATTTTCGGCTTCTCAATATAAGCTCTCATTTTTTCCTCTCTTTCTCATATCGCCGCTTTCGCGGCACTATGCTTCCTTCATCTGTATCGCAATCTCATTTCCATCGACCTCTATTTCCGCCATACTTCCGCAAATGAGCGGCATCATCGGAGGCAAATGTCCCAAATCGACGTCCATGACAACCGGCACCTGATAATGCGCGAGCAGATCGACCACCGCCCGGTATTGGTCTAACCCGAGCACTTCCTCCCCGAAGTGCAGCGGCCGCCCAATCAGAAAACCTTTCACATGGTGGAACCACCCTGCATGTTCCATCTGCCAGATGGCGCGGCGGATTGACATGGCATTCAGGTCGCACGCCTCCAGGAACCAGATGATTCCGTCCTCCTTGTAACGCTCGGCAAACGCCTCCACCCGGTCGTACTTTGTTCCAAGAAGTGTGACCAGACAATCCATGCAGCCCCCGATCAGGCGCCCGCTCATTTTTACATTTGTAGTCTTATCTTTCCCGATAAAACTGCGCAGCGCCAGAGGCTCCGTAACGTGGTATGGCTCGAGCGGATGCTCCTCATCCTTGAGGCCCTCCCGCTCCCAGCGGTCATATCCCAGCATCTTTAATTTTTTTCCGCGCAAAAGCTCGTACGCGTCCGTCAGTGACGGATGCCACGGCTCCATGCCGAATGCCGCCGCACACGGCCCGTAGATTGACGCCGTGTCCGATAGCGTCGTCAACAGAAACGTAAAGTTCGTGTTGTCAGAAAATCCCATATACCATTTCGGCTGCGCCGCCTTTATCTTATCAAAATCGAGCTCGTCTAAAATCTCGCACATCAGCTCGCCGCCCCCGCAGGAGATGAGCACCTCGCTCTCCTCCCCGCAGTATGCCGCCATCAGCTCCTCCCCGCATTTTTGCGGTGTGTTGCTGATTCCGATTCCGGCTCCCTCGTAACAGTTAGGTCCCAGCACAAGCTCATGCCCGAGCGCCCGGAACTTCCGCTGTGCCTCCTCGAAACCGCTCCGGTACGGCTCGATGTTGCATCCGAAGGAAGGCGCCACAAATCCGATTGTGCCATGCTCCGTCAAATGTTTTGGATATCTCATCTGTTCTCCCTCCTATCTCAAAATTTGAAATTTGTCAATATATCTCCCGATATATTTTTTAAT
>CAZBUW010000055.1:0-20151 GCA_964495195.1 uncultured Roseburia sp. | reverse complement strand
GGCAGCAACCTCACCCTTCTACGCTATCATTGTCACAACATCACTCATTATATAGGATAATTCCTCTATTTGCAAGCATTTTTTTCAGTTTTTGGAAAAAATTTAAAAAAAGATGGGACGCAACCCATCTTTTCTTATTCTAACCGCATCCGGCTGACTCCGGCGATTACAAATATAATTACCATGCACACGGCTGCGCCCAAAAAGATTGCCGAAACGGATAAATGTACCGCCAAAGCGCTCACAAGCACTGACACCACCGGCGACGCAGCACTCGAGCATGCGTTAAAAATCGATGCAGCCCTTGCGAGATACTCTTCCTCTACACTTTTCATAAACTGAATCTGTAAAATTCCGGATATCCAACTGACTGTCACTCCCAAGAGAAGGGAAATTCCTCCGCATAATAAATAGGAAGGTAACGCCTGACCATAAGTAAACTTTCCTAACGCAAAACACCCATATGCAATTCCTGCCAAAATTCCTGCTCCAACAACAACACTTTTTACCGGCATTTTTTTCATCAGATACGGCAACACCACGGTTCCCAAGCTCATTCCGAGAACCAGAGTAACTCCCAGCACGCTAAGCAGTTCACTCCCAAGCCCGAAAAGTTCAACTGCCATAGGCGACTGAAGTGAATTGATTGGAACCAGACTTGCATTCACCACCACTACCAAAATGCAAAAATTAAGCACAATTTTTTTTACTTTTATGTAGGAAAAACCATCTTTCAATTCACTAAAATACTGCGTTGCATTTAGTTTTTTCTTTTCTGTCTTTTCCTCTTTGGCTTTTACTAATCCTGTCATAAACGCAGACAGGAAGAAAGTTGCTCCATCAATCAGCATTGCTGTTTCAATTCCGCCTACACCGATAATGAACCCGGCCAATCCCAATCCAATCAACTGCGATATATTGCTAAAAGTAGAATTCATTGATGTTCCAAACTCATAATATTTTCTGTCAATTACCTTTGGAATCAGCGCAATACCTGCCGGTAAGCAAAATGCTTCTACCGAGGAGATAATAAGTGTAAACCCTGCTAATATCAAAGGAGTTACCAATCCCGCTGCATACAGACCTGCCAATAACACTATCACTCCTCCTCGTATCAGATCTGTCGACACCATGACACGTTTTTTGTTCATGTTTTCTACAAGTGCGCCTGTAAACGGCTGCAAAATAACAGAAGGAAGCTGATTCAGTGCAAAAATAATAGCTGTCCATGCCGCACTTCCTGTCACTGCGTATACGAGCCATGTAAACGCAAGACTGTCTACGGAATCTCCAAAACGGCTGATTACATTCGAAATAATTATCTTCATATATTCCTTCTGACGGAATATGTCTTTATATCCTACCTTTTCTTCTTCACAAGCATTTCCGTTTACTTCTTCAATAATGTCCATTTTTCCTCCATTTAACACAATCTGCATATTTTGATAAGACAGGCAATACAACATTGCCTGTCTCTTTTTTGCCTGTCATTTTAAAATACAATTTTAATTTTAATCTTTAAATTATCTTCTTCCTCTGCATTAGCATCCACATTATAATCTTGGATTGCTGCTGCTAATTCTTCTGAAGCAATTAAGACCTTTCCATCTACAACCTCCATTTCATCTTTTTCCACAACTAAATCTCTTTTTTCCATCTTGTTTTTCCTCTCTTTCTTCTTTGTGTTTTTGTTGTTCTATATATTAATTCAGTGGCTTTCTGAACTAATAACAATTTCATAGCCAATACCCATGTTTTCTTCTTCGCTTGACAATGTAACCTCAGTACTTTGGATTTCAAGATTTTCTTCTTTCTTCTTATCAATATTCAAATTTTCATTCTTAGCTTTCATTATTTTTCCTCCATTTCATATGGTGCTAATACTGTAAATAAACTATAAGTTTCCTCTGCCTCTAAATCTTCCATTGCTTGATACTTTTTAAATAATTCATCAATCTCTTTCCGAAATTTTTCCATATCCTCTTTTTTTGCTTTCATAAAATATGCTTTAATTTTATGAGGTTTACCAGAATCCATGTTGACATTTTTAATAGCATTTCTTGTCATGACAGAGAAATGTTGTGCTGAAATATCCGCTTTTCGTTTCTTTTCGGCTTCGCTCAATCCTTTGCTCTCTATTTTATTTAAAATTTCTATCTCATCAGAAATCAATGTATATCGCTTTTCAATCTGACCGTATTGTACAAACGGAATATCTTCTCTTACCATTCCCGCCTTCACCAAACGTTGCAAATATAATTGCACTGAATAACTTGGCATTTCTAATTTTGCGGCAATTTCTTTTCCTGTCTGTACATTATCCATTAAGCAAAACAAGATATCCATCCCTCGCCCTGACAATATATCCGCTTCCATTTGATCATTTTCTTCAATCATATTCATTTCATAAATACAAGTCATATCACTCATCACTAATTCACCTCCTGCCTTATGCAAATGCAACTGCATCCATCAACCTATCAAAATTGCAATCACCGATTGCTGCCAATCCCATATTATTCTCCTGCAACAATTTTCTAGCTACACTATCCAAGTCTTCTTTTGAAACATTGCGTATTCTTCTTACTTCATTTTCTATATAAAAATTGCTTTCCATTACACTGCATTTTCCAATATTTCTTAAATGGTCTGTAACATTTTCTACCGAAAGCAATAAACTTGTCTCCATAATTCGTTTTTCACGTTCAATTTCCTCCTCAGTAAATCCTTTCGCTACTGCTTCCGAAAACACATCCATCATCACTTTCGCAACTTCTGCAACCTTACCTTTTTCGCAAACCGCCATAAAGCCAAGAGTTCCACGGTTCTTATAAAAACTAGAAAACCCTCCTACGTTATACGCCAATCCTCTCTTCATTCTAACTTCTTGTACAACTCTTGCCTGCAATCCACTCTGTCCCAAAATTCTAACCATCATATCCGTTGCTGTCCGGTATTCAGATTGATAAGCAGGCGCTCGAAAACCAATGGATATTACTGCATTCAAGCCACTTCCTTTATTTAAATAAACCCCTGGTAAACTTTCCACAAGCTCCTCGTCCAATCCCTTGCTTTTATCTTTCCATTCTCCAAATTTTTCTTCTATCATTTCAAGCGTCTGTGCATAATCAATGTTTCCGATTACCACAACAATCGCATTCTCTGGAATATAATTCTTTTCGATTAACTCCCTCACCTGTTCATGCGTTGCATCTTCTACCCGTTTCATATCCCCCATAATTATTTTTCCTATTCCTATATTTCCCCAAATTGCCTGACTGGTACGCTCCTTAATCTGTTGAAACGATGAATAAAAACTTGTCGCCTCCTGTAACACTACTTTTTTTTCATTCTCAAAAAATTCCTCTGAAAAATCTCTGTTTTTCATAGCAATATGGGATAAACAAGAAAGGCAAATGTCTAATGTATTCTTCAATCCCGTATAATAGAAACAAGTATATTCCTTTGTTGTCGCCGCATTATAAATAACACCTTCCGACGTTACCTGTCCTGCCAATTCTCCGTATACCGGATTATTTCTATTTTCAGGATTAATTACCAAATGTTCTGTGAGATGAAAAAGACCATTATTCTCATCTGTTTCATGCTTGCTTCCCCGATTAATCCACAACCCACAGGAAACCGTTTTTGCTTCCGGTATTTTATGAAGTATAATTTTTAATCCATTTTCTAAATAAGCATTCAACACATCGTACATTTTTTGTTAATTTCCTTTCCGTTTGCTCTTTCTGATACTTATTATAAAGATTCTTCCCCCAAAAAGAAGATAAGTAAATGGAAATCTTTTTGTTTCCATTTATGTATACTATTTACATTTGTCGTCTTGCCTTTTTGCTAAATTCTCTTTATAATAATATTTATATAAAGATTTAGCCCTCGCGGTATACGTCAAATGCCCATGCAAGCATGTCCATTTTCCTCATTACCCGTGGGAATAAAAAGGTGGTATAGTTATGAGTGTACAAAATGCTGGTTCAATAATTCGTGAAGCCCGACTAAAAGCCGGTTTATCACAGGAAAAATTATCAGACGGCATCTGTTCTGCAATGTCTCTGTCGCGCATCGAAAACGGTTCTGCCGGTGTGAGTCCCGGCACTTTTCAGACGTTAATGGCTCATGCTGGTGCTCCCTGCGAAGCCTATCCCATTTTTGCAAACAGAACTGACTTTGACTGTTTTTATACTTTAAAACGTGTCCGCTTTTTTCTGAATTCCTGGCAGTTGACTTCTGCCTATGATGAATTAGAGAAAATAGAAGAGATGCATTGGACCAAAAACAAATATTATTATCAGGAATGGTTACTGCTGCACTGCAAATTGCAATTTCGTTCCGGATGCGCGGAACATCAACGGATTTATAATATGCTTTCTTCTGCCATTCAAATTTCAAGACCTGATTTTCACCCTGATGATATAAGAGATTTACTTCTTTCTATTCACGAAATTGAACTCTTTACAGCATTAGCACAGGAGGCTCTTTACCTCAATAAACTGCCCCTGTGTCTGGAACTTTGCACCCAAATTTCCACCTATCTTACCAACAGTACAATTCCATTTTTCGAAAAAAAACAACTATTAGCAGAAAATGCAATTGTGTATACAAAATATTTGATTGCCACCCATGATTACGACACTGCATTTAAAACGGCTGATAGGTTCCGTCACCAAATGGTCTTGGATATGAACGATGTTCCATTACATGAATTAACCTTTTTGACCGGTCTTAGCTTATATTACAAAGGCGAAACAGATAAAGCGCTTCCACTTTTCAAGGCAACTTTTCTTTCTGCGCACTCAATCGAAAGCTGCTACGCCACCTTATGCCTCGATTATGCCAAAAAACTGCCTGACATCATATTCCCGGAAGAAATATTAAAACTTCCTGCAATTTCTCTTCCTCAATTTGCACCAAAAGAGCTTATTGATTTTTCCTCTTTCGGAGATGGCAGCTATGACCTGTCATCCACGGAAACTCTTTCTCTGGGCGGAATCATTCGGGAACTTCGCATGGAACAAAAGATTTCCCAGGCACTTCTTTGCCAGGGGCTTTGCAGCAAGTCCAAACTTTCCAAAATTGAAAACGGCACTTTACAGCCGGAGATTGCATTGTCTCAAGCTTTATTGCAACGTCTGGGAATTTCTGATACAGTTTTTACTTTTTTGGGGAATAAACACGAAACACAATTATATGATTTACGCGAAAAAGCAAGACATACTAAATTCTCAAATCACGAATTATCCTCCAGTTACATAAGTTCTATGGAAGAACTACTTACGCCTAAAGATACTCTATATAAACAATATGCTCTATTTAAAAGATCTATTTATATGCCGCAAAACAAAAAAAAGATAATGCAACTTCATGATGCACTATCTCTTACTTTGCCAGACTTCGACATAAATCATATTTTAGATTATCGTCTATCATGGATGGAATTGACTATTTTAAATAATCTAAGTGCGGCTTATTCTGATAGTTCAACTCCATCTATTGGAATACGTTATTTATATAAAATCTTGGAATACTTAGATACAAATAATGTAGATATACTATTCCGGAAAAGCATTTCTACCATTACAATAACCATACTTTTTCGGCGTCTATATAGGCAAAAACGCTACTCCGAAATACTTGAGCTTCGCCCTCTGCTATCCTTTTCATCATCATGTGTTTCCTCTGATATTCGTTCTCTTGCCAACACCCATGCTCACTTCTGTCAATCCTTGGGGGAATGTGGATATATGGATGAAATGATTCTTTATGCCAACTATTCTTGTGGTTCATTGTTTCTTTATGAAGACACCGCAAATATCAAGCTTCTTTACAACTACATTAAAGATGATTTCCAAATTAATGTCCTCTATTAATCCAATCTCTCCTCCACCATCTCACCACACATTCCAATCACATTATTGCTGCTTACTCCAAACACAGTAAGCAGCATGCATACCATTCCTGCCATTGTCATCCATTTTCTGACTTTATTTTTCATTTGTTTCCTCCGTTTTCTTCTTTATGAAAGTATTAATTTTTCTCCTGAAAATATTTTATCCAAAAAACTGATAAAGTAAATCTCAAAAATGGAATTCTTTTTGTTTCCGTTTATGTATACCAAAACCATTTTATCTTCTTCGTCGTGTTCTTCTCGAGCTCTTTGTCCCGCACACTCAATTTAAATACGCGATTGTAACGCGACGTCTTCCGATTATAATCGTCAATTATGGTCTGAAGTCCCAATTATCCCTGCCTTCATGGTGTCATTGCTGTTCCCACTAGCTAAAAAAGGAACCCATATTCCTTCCAACACTCTGAATTATCTGACGCTGCCACCATTCGCTCCTTGACGCGGACATTTCTACTCTATATAATAGTAATGCATTAGGGCGCACCATTTTGGAATACGTTCGAAGAAAGGATATCAATATGTGGATTGCAGATAATTGGAAAGATTATGAAGTCATAGATTGCTCTAAGGGCGAGAAGTTAGAGCGCTGGGGGAAGTATCTCCTGGTTCGTCCCGACCCTCAGGTCATCTGGGATACCCCAAAGCAGGAAAAGGGATGGAAAAAGAAGAACGGCCACTATCACAGGAGCGCGAAGGGCGGCGGTGAGTGGGAGTTCTTTGATCTGCCGGAGCAGTGGGCCATCCACTACAAAGAACTGACCTTCAACTTAAAACCGTTCAGTTTTAAACACACCGGACTCTTTCCGGAGCAGGCCGTCAACTGGGACTGGTGCAGTGAAAAGATCCGCAAGTCGGGACGCCCTGTCAAAGTCTTAAACCTCTTCGCTTACACGGGCGGTGCAACATTGGCGGCGGCTGCTGCCGGCGCAAGCGTCACACATGTCGACGCTTCAAAAGGTATGGTGACCTGGGCAAAAGAGAACGCCGCTTCCTCCGGTCTGATCGACCGGCCAATCCGCTGGATCGTCGATGACTGCGTCAAATTCGTGGAGCGCGAGATCCGCCGCGGCAACCGCTACGACGCAATCATCATGGATCCGCCTTCCTACGGGAGAGGCCCTAAGGGTGAAATCTGGAAAATCGAGGAGGCAATCTATCCGCTCGTTACACTCTGCGCCGAGCTTTTGACGGACAAGCCGCTCTTTTTCCTCATCAATTCCTACACGACAGGACTCCAGCCGGCGGTGCTCAGCTACATGATGAACACCGCATTAAAAAAATATCACGGAAAAGTGACCGCGGAAGAGATTGGTCTTCCGGTCTCCTCGAACGGACTCGTGCTTCCGTGTGGGGCAAGCGGACGGTTTGAGCTGTAATTTTAGTGTATGTTTCAAAAAACAGGAACGTATCTTAGGCATCCTCCTAAGATACGTCCCTGTTTTTTCAAATTGACCATATCTCCCACGAAACATATTCCACGCCAAATTCCCGATAAGGCTCTGTCAAATCCATCCACTCTTCCCTCTCTATTGTTTCGTCATCATAAAGGTAAAGATCTTCTTCGTCCATCTCTTCATTTTCATTGTCATCATACCACTCAAAGTTAGCAGACTCCTCCACCACTCCAGCGATATCAATCGTATGAAACTGATAGGTCTGATGCGTAGGCGCTGCTCCTTCCCTCAGATAGAGAACCCCATTGTATCCTTCCTGTGCAACCGGGTACTCATATTCCGTTCCTTCATAGATGACAAAAAGCGTGCCCTCCGTCTCCTCAATGATATAGTACGATATATCAGATTTTACATTGAGTTCATCCTGTCCATCACCATTGACGTCACAGTATAAATACGTTCCACTGTTCGCCCCCAGCAATTCTGTGATTGTCTGTTTCTCCCCATCGAGTCCCGTTGCCGTCAACTGCCCATACAAAAAATCATAAAACGCATCACCTGCATCGTCTATATCTGCTGCATCATCTATATCTGCTGCATCATCTATATCTGCTGCATCATCTATCTCCTCAACCTCTGATTCATCCGATGTCTCTTTTTCCTCTTCCTCCATTTTATTTTGTTCGTGACTTTCTTTCTGTCCCCACGCCCTCAACTCTGAACTGCTTTTTTGTCCACATCCTCCAAGTACTACCGTCAATGCACAAATCATACCCAGTGCCATAACTTCTGTTAATTTTCTGTTTTTCATTTTTCTGTCCCTCATTCTTTCTGTCCCTGATTATTCATATACGATAATGCTTTCAATTGCATAATCACCAAACCCTTTAATAGAACCTTTTCCACAAAACTCTACGACCGAACCGTCATTGTTCTGTGGATGCGAATCGGTTCCATTCGGAAATGCATCGCCCGTCTGGTATATCCCATTCGGATAAGTATGTGCTTTACAATCTCCCACAACACACGGAATATAACACTTATTTCCGTTTGCATCTGTAACTACAACATCTATTTTTGTTCCATATTTCATCTCTGCCGCAGTGCATTTTTGATTTCCCTGATGGTCCGGATTCATAACGTTTGGTCCAACTGCCACCCAATATCTTCCCTCGCTATCCACCAATGCTCCGTTCGCTCCCTGTACTACCGTGTTGCTTCCTTCTGTCTCAATTTTTGCGTATTTGTTGATTGTATCCAATCCTTCCCGCATTGCCCACTTATTCGGATTATTTCCCTGCGGCATCATCACCTGTCTGCCATCCTGCTGTACCGTCGGTCCATCATAAAACTGCAGCCAGCCATTTTTCGGTTCTCCCACCGGATTACCATTTCCCTCTGAAGTTACCGTCGGCTGTTGTGGCTGTGTCTTTGCAGGCTCACTTGGATTTGGCACTTCCGGCTTCGGTGTTCCAGGTCTCTCTATGTTGATTTTCGGGTCAATTCTGCCGCCCCTATATTGCGTTTCATCATCCGAACCTCTCTTAATTCTTTCTGCTACTCTGTCTGCGACCTCACTTTTTCCCCGGTGCGCCCCACCGCTATCCTTATCTCCATTCTTTCCTGAAGCCATAATCTTTTTTTCTGCCTTGCCGTATTCCTTGACAATGTCCTCTAAAACCACACCCAAATGATTGACCTTTTTGGAGATGTTCTGATTCTCTTGTCCAATGTGCAAAATCACCTTTGAAACTTCCTTATACTCGCTGCTGTTCCCCAAACTGCGTCCAATATTCTCCAACGTCTGATTCTCTTTGTCGATTCTTCCGGAAATTTTTTTCATTTCGTTTACCGAATCCGAAAGTCCTGCTGACTTCACTAAAAATTCATTCATAACTCTTCCTCCTGACACCATCTCTTATTGCTCGTACATTATAACACATCCAAATCAAAAAACTGCTTTTTGCGATAGACGGCACGGTTTTCGGTATGAACGACCAGTTTCTTTTACAACATTCTCTTTTTCTTTAAAATCAAAAGTGTAATCAGGCAAATCAGAAGCGTCAGCACACAGATAATCAAAAAACCGTGCGGCGTATTGGCGAACGGCATCCATTTCTCATCGACATTCATTCCGTAGATACCGGAGATGACGGTCGGAATTGCCATTACAATTGTAATTGAAGTCAGATACTTCATGACATTGTTCAAACGGTTGTCGATGATGGAGGACAGCAGTTCCCTGGTTCCGTTGATGATATCCCTGTAGATGGATGTCATCTCGATTGCCTGCCGGTTTTCCACAATGACATCATCGAGCAGCTCCGTGTCCTCCGGAAACTGCTCCAATCTCTTGTAGCGGGTCAGGCGATCCAGGACAACGCCGTTTGCCCGAAGCGACGTCGCGAAGTAGACCAGTGTGGACTCTAATTCATGAAGCTCGATTAAATCGGCATCTTCCGTGTTCTTACCGACTCTCTCCTCAATCTCAGTTCGTTTCTTATCAATAACACGCAGGTCAGACTGATAGATTGCCGCAGTGCGATAAAGAATCTGATAGACAAAACGAAGTTTTTTCTTGGTGCTGAATTCCCTCACTCTGCCCCGGATAAAATTCTGAAGCACCGGGGTATCCTCCGTACAGATTGTCACAACAATGTCCTGCGTGAGGATGATGCCGAGCGGTATAGTCGTGTAGAGCTGCTTCTCATGGCGTATCTCTGTAGTTGGAATATCCACCAATATCAACGTGTATCCATCCTGCAGATCGATACGCGAACTCTCCTCCTCATCTAACGCCGCCTGGACATCCACGATATCCAAATCGAGCATCTCTGCAATCTGTCTGCTCTCCTCCTGCGTCGGGTCGATCATCTGCACCCACGCACCATCGTCAATCCGCTCCAATTCATGCACTCTCTGATTGTCCGTTCTGAAATATCTAATCATATCTTCACCTGCTTTCGTAACATATCTGATAACTGTTCAGGTTGAGCCTTCTTCCAAACTTGATGCCCGCGTTGCGTATCTGTCCGCAATATTCAAATCCATACGCCTCGTGCAGTCGGATACTCGTCTCATTCTCGCTCGTAATCAGTGACACCACAGTGTCAATCTCCTCATTCGACTCCGCAAATTCCAGCACTGCCGCCATCAGCTGCTTTCCGATGTGCTGTCCACGATAATCCCTATGGATGTAAATGGAAATCTCCACGGTCGGATCGAAGGCTTTTCTGTCCCGGTAACGGGATAGCGACGCATATCCCTTTACCAGACCCGCGTCCTCATATACCAAAATCACATAGCGCCCCTCATGCTCCTCGAACCATTTCACGCGGTCCACATAGTCCTTGACTTCCGTGTCAAAGGTCGCCGTTGTTGTTAAAATCGCATCATTATAAATATCCATCAATGTCCGGATGTCTTTTTCTTCTGCTCTTCGAATCATAGTATAGCATTCCTCTTTCCAGATGTAAAACCCAATTTAGAAGCGGCTCCACTCGTTATCCATTGCAAATCCGTGCCAGAGCGGCCCGCTGCCCGCGCCCAGATCCAGCATTGCCCCAAGCGCTCCCGAGATGTAATCTTTCGCCCGTCCAATCGATTTTTCCAGTGAAAAACCTTTCGCCAGATTCGATGCGATTGCCGACGAAAGCGTGCATCCGGTTCCGTGTGTGTTCGGGTTGTCGATTCTTGTCCCCACAAACCAGACTGCCTTCCCATTAGAAAAAAGCAGGTCGCTGGCATCCATCACCTGATGGCCTCCCTTGCACAGGACAGCGCATCCGTAGGTCTCACTGATTTTTTTGGCAGCCGCCGCCATATCATCCCGTGTCTCAATCTTTCTTCCTGTCAGAACCTCCGCCTCCGGAATGTTTGGCGTCAACAATTCCGCCAGCGGAAAAAGTTCTCTCTCCAGAGTCTCCACCGCATCCTCCGGCAGCAGTCTCGCCCCGCTGGTCGCCACCATAACCGGATCCACCACGATGTGCTTTGCCTGATATTTTTCCAACTGTGCCGCAATAACGGAAATCAATTCCGCCTGCGATACCATCCCGATTTTCACTGCATCCGGATAGATATCCGTAAAAATCGCCGTAAGCTGCCGCTCCAAAAAATCCGGCGTCACATCCATAATTCCCGACACTCCGGTCGTATTCTGTGCCGTCAGCGCCGTGATAGCACTCATCGCATAAACACCGTTTGCAGTCATCGTCTTGATATCCGCCTGAATCCCGGCTCCACCGCTGCAGTCACTGCCCGCAATCGTCAGAGCAGTCGGCCTTCTCAAGAGCGTTTTAACCGTCGCCTTGAGTTCCCTCGTCGCCGCCTCAATATCCGGCTGGGCAAAAATGGCGCTGACTACCGCCACGCCTGCCATTCCTCTTCCTCTGAGCCGCTCCACATTCTCCCTTGTGATTCCACCGATTGCGACCGCCGGAATTTGCACGGAATTACAGATTTTCTCCAAATCGTCATGCGTGATTCCGATGGCGTCCCTTTTTGTCCCAGTCTGAAAAACTGCTCCCACACCGAGGTAATCCGCTCCGCTCTCCTCGGCAGCCTTCGCCTGCTCGACCGTCTTTGCCGTGACCCCGATAATCTTGTCCGACCCTAACAGCTCGCGCACGCGCTCCGCCTCCATATCCCCCTGTCCGACATGGACACCGTCCGCGTCGATTTTTTTTGCAAGTTCCACATTGTCGTTGATAATCAGAGGCACATGATATTTTCTGCACAACGCCTGAATCTCGCGCGCTTCCTTTAAGACTTCCTCCTCCGGCAGATCTTTCTCGCGAATCTGCAACATGGTCGCGCCTCCCTTTAAGGCCTCCTCCACCTGCTCGCACAACGTCCTGCCGCCGAGCCATGATCTATCTGTAATTGCATATAGCAATAAATCTGATTTCTGTATCTTCATATTTCCTCCCCGTTCTTTTGCTCCGCTTGTAATACCATCCTATTTTAGCACGTCTTTTACCCGATGTCTAAAATTTTTCCTTTTTTCTCTGCACCAAATATGTTAGAGTTATGATATGTTATCTTACACTGAACATACAACATAGTTACAGATTATTTTAGAAAGCGGGTACTTTTATTATGAAAGAAAAATTTGGAATCAGTGGCAGCACCTTAAAACTGCTCGCCATTGTATCAATGTTCATCGACCACACCGGCGCCACCGTCGTAATGCGCATTTTAAATACATACCCTTACAGCACCCTTTCCCCGTCCGGCTTCTACGGGCTTTTCTCCTATCAGCAATGGCTCACCATCTACCATGTGATGCGCGGAATCGGCAGAATCGCCTTCCCGATTTTTTGCTTCCTATTGGTGGAGGGATTTCTCCACACCCACAATGTCAAAAAATACGCCGTCCGGCTTCTCCTTTTTTGCTTTGTGTCCGAGATTCCGTTCGACCTCGCCTTCAACAATGCCATCTTAGAATTCCAGTCACAGAATGTATTCTTCACGCTGTTTTTTGGACTCCTTGTCATGATTGGCATCCAGGCTGCCTTAAAGAGGACCGACTGGCAGCCGCTGTTTCGCTGGCTGCTCTCCCTGCTCGTCCTTTTCGCCGGAATGGCAGCCGCCGCACTGCTGTCCACCGACTACTCGTACATCGGCGTTTTCTGCATTGCGATGCTCTATCTGACCTTCTCCCGGAAAGCTTCCCAGCTTCTGGTGGGCTGCGTCGAATTCTGGTGGGAACTCCCGGCACCGCTGGCATTCCTGCCGATTGCTTTTTACAATGGAAAACGGGGCTGGAATCTGAAATATTTTTTCTACCTCTTCTATCCGCTCCACCTGTTGCTTTTAGTCCTGGTCTGCTATCTTTTGGGAATCCTCTAGTTCACACAACCAAAAAGGAAGAGTGCAAAAAAACTGCACTCTTCCTTTTTTAATCCGCAACTGTTTCAGGTACGCCCGGACAATTCTTTCTCTTTCGTTATCCGCGTTTCCCATCAACCGACAAATTCTTCTACACATCTTCTGTAGGCCGCAACAGGGTCTTTTGCCTGTGTGATCGGGCGTCCCACTACGATGTAGTCGGAACCGATCTCCTTTGCCTGTGCCGGTGTCATGACGCGCTTCTGATCGCCCACATCGCCGTCTGCAAAACGAACCCCCGGAGTTATCGTAAGGAAAGAACTTCCGCAGTTCGCATGGACTGCGCCCGCTTCTAACGGGGAGCAGACGATACCGTCTAAGCCGGAATCTTTTGCATTCTTTGCATAGTGCATGACAGTCTCTTCCATCGTGTTTGGAATGAGCAGCTCCTCATGCATCGTCTCCTCGCTGGTGGAGGTGAGCTGTGTTACCGCAATCAGAATCGGTCTGCTTCCGTCCGGTTTGGTCAGTCCCTCGATGGCCGCTTCCATCATCGGCTTTGTCCCTGCTGCATGCACGTTTGTCATATCGACATCCAAGCCGGACAGCACGGACATCGCTTTCCTGACAGTGTTTGGAATATCGTGCAATTTCAAGTCTAAGAAAATCTTGTGCCCCATCCCTTTAATGGTGCGGACAATCTCCGGCCCCTCCGCGTAAAACAGCTCCATACCGATTTTCACAAACGGTTTCATGCTCTCATTCTCGAACTTGCTCAAAAATTCCACTACTTCTTCCTTGCTGCTGAAATCGCAGGCGATAATGACGTCTCTTCCCATCTTCGTTCTCCATTCTTATATTTTTGCTTAAATCTTCGATATTCTAGCACTATACGAAAAGACTGTCAAGCTCTACTCGGCCAATTTGAACTTTCCGACGGTCTCCCGCAGCTCTTTTGCAATCTCCTGCAATGTGCTCGTGTGTTCTGCAATATCCGACATGGTATGATTGACCTGTTCGGTCGATGCATTGACCTGCTCTGTGGCTGCAGCCGACTGTTCCGAGACGGATGCAATACTCTCCATCTTATTCACCACAAGTTCCTTGTTCTCCGTCATATTGGAGTTGAGCTCATTGATGTGTTCCATTCCGTCATTAATCTGTCTGATCTGCTCGATAATCTGGTTGAACAACTGCTCTGTGCGCACAATCGCCGACTGCTGCTCATTCTGCAGATTCTCATTCTCCTCCATGGTCGCCTCAACAAGCTTGGATTTCTCGGTGATCTCTGCGATGATTTTCTTGATTTCATCCGTGGACTCCTTCGACTCGTCCGCCAATTTCCGAATCTCATCCGCCACAACCGCGAATCCTTTTCCCATCTCTCCCGCTCTTGCCGCTTCAATCGATGCATTCAGAGACAACAGATTCGTCTGCGAGGTGATGTCCGCAATCGCGTCCGAAATATAGAATATCTTATCGATACTCTCCACCATCTCTCCCATCACAGACAGTGAGACTTTGGATTTTTCCACCGTCCTCTGCGATTTTTCAATCAGATCATGCACGCTTGAAAGTCCGTCCGCGCTGATACTGTTCGCGCCCGCCGTCATCTCATTCATCTCTTTGACGTAATCTTTTGTCGCCTCGAGGCTCTGGTTGAGGTTGTCCACCTCACCGCTCGCCTCCTGCGTGCTCTCCGCCTGTCTGACTGCGCCTTCCGCCACGCTTCCGATGGCATCCGTCACCTGTCCCATCGTAGTCCTCGTATCACCCGCAATTCTTGATATCTCATCCGATGCCTCTAAAATGCTGCACGATTTCTGTTCTACCTCTCCGATTGCTTTTGAGACATCCTCAATCATCTCATTGAAATTGTTCTCAAGCTCCCCGAATTCGTCACCTCTTACCACCTGAATCCTCTGGGTAAAATCTCCGCCTGCGACTTTTTCTGTGACCGCCTTTATCTTCTTAATCTCCCGGATTAATCCGTATGCCGTCCATCCCGCAATGAGCGCTCCAAAGATCATTCCAGCTACGCCAGCCATCACCTGTGCTGCACTGATGCTTGCCATATTGGAACTGTTCTCCGCATCGCTGATGAGCCCCAACAGTTTCCAGCCTGTCACACGGTCTGTCTTTACATTGACTGCGATTGCCGATCCACCGGCATTCAGATTGTAGCTGGCGCTCAAATCGATTTCCTCTGCCGCCTGCTGATCCGTCTCATTCTCACTCGTCTCGAGTTCATTCTTCTGCGTTTCAAGTTCCTCTAGCTGTTCCTTAATCGGCGCCCAGAATTCCAGCTCCGCCACAGTGCCGTCCGCAAAATTATTGTTGTCGCTATCCACGACAATATTTCCCTCCGAATCTACCAGAAGAACAAATCCGGTATTCAAAAGTTTTATATTCTGTACATACTCCGTCAATGTGGAGGCTTCGATATCCATCGCCACTACCCCCTGCACGACGTCGCTGTTTTTGACCTCCTGGCTGACCGTGATAATCATCTCGCCTGTCTGAGGATCTTTGTAAGGTTCTGTTATGTAACTAAAGATGGCATTTACTTTTGCTTTTCTTCCCTGGCAGGCAGTGTACCACTCCTCCCCGCTCTTATCGATTCCCTCCTCGATGGTGTTCTTCGATTCCTTGCTTCCGTCTTCCTTGTACTCCACCCATCCGGTAATCAGTTTGCCGCTCTCCGTCGCATAGTAACTGCGCACAGCGCCGTTTGTAACCTTACACGCCGCAACCAGCTCGTCCTGCACATTGTCGATATATTTTTCGTAATTTCCCTCCTCAACCTCAAGTTTACGGATACTGTCCTTTCGCGTGAGCAAATCCACCGGAAGGCTTATCGTCTTCTCGTAAGTCTGCAAACTGTTCAACGCACTTTCAAGCGTCTGCTCACTTGTGAGCTTCATATTCTCGTCGAGTGCCTTTCCTGTCCTGATATAAGTGATAATACCGGTAATAAGAACGCTTCCTACAATTGCGACCAGAAAACTGATCATCATTTTTGCTCCAAGACTGATTTTTTTCTTCATATGCACTACTGCCTCTCTTTTTGTTTTTTCCTAATCACACCTAACAAAAACCCATTTCGCAGTCAAAAAATACCTATTTTTATTTTACACTATTTTCACCAAAACGCAACTGTGCGAAACGCGCTTTGCGAATCCTGCTCTCATTAACGGTTGTCGCCATAACAAAAAAGCTGGAAACCAAAAAGTTTCCAGCTTTTTTCAGTCGGCGTGACAGGATTCGAACCTGCGGCCTCTACGTCCCGAACGTAGCGCTCTACCAAGCTGAGCCACACGCCGTTATCAAATGTAAGTCATTCTCACAGGTCGTACTAATATAGTCTAGCACACTTTTTAAATTATGTCTAGTAGAAATTTCAAATCCATGCTATAATTTTTTGTACAGTTCAGCCATGAAATGATTTTCAAGCTGTGCGTGGGTGCTTGCACACAAAGCACTGATTGCAAATCATTTTATGAGCGGAGCGCCCGTTTATGAGCAAAGTTAGCTGCGTAGCAGCGAGAAAGCGCCTTAGGCGCCTTTGCGATTGGCGCGGGCTGAACTGTTATAGCAGCCATAGCCCATGCAGTATGTGAATCATGCTTGCATGTTTTCGGCTACCATACTGCCTATGGGGGAGCGCCCGCTTATGAGCAAAGTTAGCTGCGCAGCAGCGGGAAAGCGCCGCAGGCGCCTTTGCGAATCGCGCGGGCTGAACTGTTATAGCAGCCATAGCCCATGCAGTGTGTGAATCATGCTTGCATGGATGAACACACGGAATGAGGCTATGGGGGAGCGCCCGCTTATGAGCAAAGCTAGCGGGCCAAACTATCACTATGCTTATGTAATAGAAAAGGAACAATAAATCATGAAAAAAACTGTATTAATCACCGGGGCTTCGCGGGGAATTGGGCGCGCAATCGCCACCTCTTTTGCCGAGGCCGGATACAACCTCATCCTCACCTGCTCCAAAAGTGAGGCCGATCTGCTTGCGCTCGCCGATGCGCTGCGCAAAGCTCATGCGGTTGATATAATTACAAGCATCGGAGATATTGCCGATTACCACTATGTCGAGACACTGTTTGCCCGGATTGCAGAGCGCTTCGGCGGAGCGGATATCGTCGTCAACAACGCCGGTATCTCGCACATCGGGCTGTTTGGCGACATGGGAATCGATGATTGGAACCGCATCATCGCCACCGACCTGACCTCCGTCTTTTCCTGCAGCAAGCTCGCACTTCCCTACATGCTTTCTAAAAAAGAAGGGAAGATTATCAACATCTCCTCCGTGTGGGGAAATGTCGGCGCTTCCTGCGAGGTCGCCTACTCCGCATGCAAAGGCGGCGTCAACTCCCTCACCAAAGCGTTGGCAAAGGAACTGGCGCCGAGTAATATACAGGTGAATGCCATCGCCTGCGGCTGTATTGACACTTCCATGAACGCCTGCTTCTCCGAGGAGGAGCGCGCCGAACTTGCGGAAGAGATTCCCGCCGGGCGCTTTGGCACTCCGGAGGAAGCAGCGCGTCTCGCCCTCTTCCTCTCGGAAGCCCCTGCTTACCTCACCGGACAAATCATCACCTTGGACGGCGGCTGGATTTAAGCCGTCGTCTGGTCTGCCTCTGTGACCGAATCTGCTTCCGCGGACTGCTCTTCCTGCGCAGACGGCTCTTCCTTCACGCGCTCCGCCACCAGAAGAATCATGGTTCGCGGCGGCATTTGAAGCATCTGCTCTCCCCAGAGGGAGGTGTAATTCATAAAATTCTTTCCGTCTTCATACTCCATGTTGGTATTCATGACAACTCTCCAATACATTCCCTCCGGCACATCCGGAAGCTGCATATTGAGTCGCTGCCAGTAGGCATTCATCGCATAGAATACAAGGTCGTCATCCGTGTCGTCCGCATTTCTTCCGGCGTACATGATACCGATGTTGCGGGTGTACTGATTCGTCTCATTTTTCCACGGAAAACCATTGTGAATGCTGACATCCGGGTATCCGCAGGCAGCCGGCTTCGTCTTTTTCCGCAGAATCGGGTGTGCCTTCCGAAACGCAATCATAAACCGGAAGAAATCGTGAATCTCTTTGTATTCCTCCATCCTGCTCCAATCGAGCCAGGAGATGATGTTATCCTGACAGTAGGCATTGTTGTTGCCAAACTGCGTGTTGCAGAATTCGTCACCGCCGTAAAACATCGCCGGCCCCCTGCTGCACATTAAGGTTCCGAACGCATTCTTAATCAGACGCCTGCGCAGATTGTTGACCTCCGCCTCGTCCGTCTCACCCTCGGCGCCGCAGTTCCAACTGTTGCCGTTGTTGTCCCCGTCCGTGTTATCCCAGCCGTTTTTCTCATTGTGCTTCTCATTGTATGCATACAGATCATACAGTGTAAATCCGTCGTGGCAGGTCAAAAAGTTGACCGATGCCGAAGAGCCGCGGTGCTCCGGGTCGTAGATGTCTGTGGAGCCGGTGATTCTTGCAATTGCCGCCCCGGCGAGTCCCTCGTCCCCCTTTAAAAAACGCCGCATATCATCTCTGTATCTGCCATTCCACTCCGCCCAACGGTTCCAGGACGGGAAAGACCCGACCTGATAGAGCCCGCCTGCATCCCACGCCTCGGCGATCAGCTTCGTCTTCCAGAGAATCGGATCGTGCGCTAATCCCTCGATGATTGGCGGATGCTGCATCGGCGCGCCGTTCTGGTCTCTCGTAAGAATCGAGGCGAGGTCGAACCGGAATCCGTCGACACGGTAATCGATGACCCACTGGCGCAGGCACTCGACAATAAATCTTCTCATAACCGGGTGGTTGCAGTTCATGACATTGCCGCACCCGCTGAAATTGTAATATTTTCCATCCGGAGTCAGCATATAGTAAATGTTGTTGTCTATTCCTTTGAAGGAAAAACACGGTCCGTGCTCGTTGCCCTCAGCCGTGTGGTTGAAGACCACGTCCAAAATGACCTCGATTCCGTTCTTTTTCAAATCGAGAATCAGGCTCTTCAGCTCATCGCCCTCATGATTGTGCTCCCGCACGGAGTTGTAACCCGTATTCGGAGCAAAGAAACATACGGTGTTATAGCCCCAATAGTTGTAAAGACGTTCTCCGTCGTGCTCGCGGAGTCCCTCCATCTCGTCGAACTCAAAAATCGGCAGCAATTCCACCGCGTTGATTCCCAAGTCCTTCAGATACGGTATCTTCTGGCGGAGTCCCTCGAACGTTCCTCTCTCCTGCTCTCCGATTCCGGAGGATTTATCGTAAGTAAATCCACGCACATGCGTCTCATAGATGATAAGGTCCTCCTGCGGAATCTCCAACTGTGGAACTCCCTCCCAGTCAAAGTTATTCTCAACCACCCTCGCCTTGTAGACGAAATTCTGATTGCCCTCCGGCTTCTCACCCCAGTGGCGCTGTCCCGTCACGGCCCGCGCGTAAGGGTCGAGAAGAATGTTATCCTTGTTAAAGAGCAGTCCCTTCTCCTCATCGTAAGGGCCATCCATCTGATATGCGTATTCAAATTCTTCAATATCCAGGCCAAAGACCAGCATCGAGTAGGTATCCCCGATATGATAGCTCTCCGGGAACTTTAATCTTGCATAAGGTTCCGATCCCTTTGGATGAAAAAGCAATAAGGTGCAGCTTGTCGCGCCCTCGGAGTGAATTGTAAAACTGACTCCATTCTGCGTCTGAGTTGCACCATCCATTTTATAAAAACCCGGTCTAACATCAAAACCGTCGATGTGATCCAACGGCTGCAGCGTTCCTCCCCTTTTCGGTCTGCGGCGTTCTGTCAATGCCATACGGCTTTCCTCCTTCCATGGATCCTTGTGCTCATTGTATCACACTTTCCCATCCCGTTCTATCCATTTTTGCAAATAATACATAATCGGTCTGTCATTGGAATTTTTAGGCAAATAATGGACTAAGGTTGTTTCACGAATAAGAATTGTTATATGGGAAACTTGAGGTTTTATCGA
>CAZBUW010000054.1:0-20154 GCA_964495195.1 uncultured Roseburia sp. | reverse complement strand
CAGCTAACTTTGCTCATAATCTGGCGCTCCGCTCATAGCCTCATTCCGTGTGTTCCTTCATGCAAGCATGATTCACACACTGCATGGGCTATGGCTGAACTGTTTCCCCACAAATTTATAACCGCCGGATTCTTTTAGAAAATATTAAGAAAGGAAACGAAAAGTTCATGAAGAAGATATTGCTTTTACCAGATATTTTCAATATAATAAAGAAGATTCCGCAAGATGGAAAAGATGAAACGGAACAGACGGAAGAAAGGATAAAAGTTTATGGACAACCAGGGACCTAATAATGAGATAAATAACAATGATAATAAGAACGGGGATAACAAGGGCAACCGCAACGGGCAGATGCTGATGGGATTTATTCTGATCTCATTGGTGGCACTGTTTATTATGAGCTTTGTGTCGAACCGTTATTCGCAGATGAGCACGGAGGAGATTTCCTACACCGAATTTATGGAGATGGTGAAGGAGGGAAAAGTGGAGTCCGTGGAGATTGGCAATTACCAGATTGACATCACGCCGGTCAGGGAGGAGACGGACGACAAGAAGCAGAACATCTATACACAGGTGGCAGCCACGAAGTCCTACTACTGTGGAATCGTTGCGAACCCGAATCTCTATGCGACACTCGAAGAGAACGGTGTCGAGGTGTACGGAGTGATTCCGGACAACACTTCAAGCTGGATGATCAGCATTCTCTCCTACCTGATTCCGCTCGTCATCGTGTGGGTACTGCTCTTTTTCCTGATGAGAAAAATGGGCGGCGGCGCGATGGGCGTCGGCAAGAGTACAGCCAAAGTCTATGTGGAGAAGCAGACAGGTGTCACATTTAAAGATGTAGCCGGACAGGACGAGGCGAAGGAATCCCTGCAGGAGGTCGTCGATTTCCTGCACAATCCGAAGAAATACCGCGATATCGGCGCTAAGCTGCCGAAGGGAGCGCTCCTCGTGGGGCCTCCGGGAACCGGTAAGACACTTCTGGCAAAAGCGGTTGCGGGGGAGGCGAAAGTGCCGTTCTTCTCGCTGGCAGGTTCCGATTTTGTCGAGATGTTCGTCGGTGTAGGTGCCTCCCGTGTGCGTGACCTCTTCAAGGAGGCACAGAAACAGGCGCCTTGTATCATCTTTATCGATGAGATTGATGCCATCGGTAAGAGCCGTGACTCCAGATACGGCGGCAACGATGAGCGAGAGCAGACGTTAAACCAGCTTCTTGCGGAGATGGATGGATTTGACAGTTCCAAGGGACTTTTGATTCTGGCGGCGACAAACCGTCCGGAAGTGTTAGATAAGGCGCTGCTTCGTCCGGGGCGTTTCGACAGACGGATTATTGTTGACAAGCCGGATTTGAAGGGAAGACTTGAAACGTTAAAAGTACACTCTAAGGACGTGCTGATGGATGAGACGGTTGACTTAGATGCGCTTGCGCTTGCGACGGCAGGGCTTGTCGGTTCCGATCTTGCAAATATGATCAATGAGGCGGCAATCAACGCGGTCAAGAACCAGAGAAAATTTGTCAACCAGACAGACTTGTTCGAAGCTTTTGAACTTGTCGCTGTCGGCGGAAAAGAGAAGAAAGACCGCGTCATGAGCGACAAGGAGCGAAAGATTGTCTCCTACCACGAGGTGGGGCACGCGATTGTGACTGCACTGCAGAAGAATACGGAGCCGGTACAAAAGATTACAATCGTACCGAGAACGATGGGAGCCTTAGGCTATACGCTGCAGACCCCGGAGGAGGAGAAGTTTTTACAGACGAAGGATGAACTCCTTGCAAAGATTACGACCTACATGGCGGGCCGTGCGGCGGAGATGCTGGTATTTAATTCTGCGACAAGCGGTGCGGCAAACGACATCGAGAATGCGACTGCAATCGCCCGCGCGATGGTGACACAGTATGGAATGTCGGATAAATTCGGCATGATGTGCCTTGCCACGGTGGAGAATCAGTATTTGGATAACCGCGCAGGATTGATCTGCGGCGAGGACACCGCGGCTGAGATTGACGGCGAGGTGCTCGCAATCATCAACAATGCCTACGATGAGGCGATGAATCTTCTGGTTGAGAACAGGGAAGCGTTAGATAAGATTTCCGATTATCTCTACGAGCATGAAACAATCACCGGAAAAGAATTCATGAAGATTTTCCGCGAGATCAAAGGTCTTCCTGACCCGGAGGAGGAAGAGAAGGACAGCAGCAGTGATTTGAATCAGAACGGCGGGGAGACGGCCGGGCTGACAGAGGATATGTTTGAGGATGACAGCATTTAATATTGAAGATGAATTAAAAAAACTCCCGGATCAACCGGGAGTTTATATTATGCATGACGCAAAGGACGCCATCATCTATATTGGAAAAGCGGTCAGTCTGACCAAGAGAGTACATCAGTATTTTCAGGCAAGCCATAACGAGGGAATCAAGAAGGCCCAGATGGTAAAACAGATTGCCCGCTTTGAGTATATCGTGACGGACTCGGAGCTTGAGGCACTCGTTCTAGAGTGCAACCTCATCAAAGAGCACCGCCCGAAATATAATACGATGCTGCGCGACGACAAGACCTATCCGTACATCAGAGTGACGGTCGGGGAGGATTTCCCGAGGGTTCTTTTTTCGCGCCAGCAAAAAAAAGACAAGTCCCGCTACTTTGGGCCATATACCAGCGCGAGAGCGGTGAAAGACACGATCGAGATGATCAATAAACTGTATCATCTGAGAACCTGCAGCCGCGTCCTGCCGCGCGATATCGGCAAGGACAGACCTTGTCTCAATTACCACATCAAGCAGTGCATGGGACCGTGTCAGGGATACATCTCCAAGGAGGAGTACCGCGTTTTGGTGGACAAGGCGCTCGACTTTTTAAATGGCAACTACGGGCCGATCATGCGGGAACTCGAGGAGAAGATGCTTGCTGCATCCGGGGAGATGGAGTTCGAGAAGGCGGCGGAGTACCGCGACCTTTTAGGCAGTGTCAGACAGGTTGCCCAGAAGCAGAAAATCACTCACACGGACGGTGAGGATAAAGATATCATCGCATTGGCGGCGGATGATAGGGATGCGGTGGTGCAGGTCTTTTTCATCCGGGACGGCAAGCTCATCGGACGAGACCACTTCTATGTGAAAGTGGGAAGTGAAGATACGAAGGAACAGATTTTAACTACATTTATCAAACAATTCTACTCCGGCACGCCGTTTTTGCCGCGCGAGATTATGCTGCAGATGGATTTGACGGAGCGGGAGGTCTTAGCGGAGTGGCTTTCACAGAAGCGCGGGAGCAGGGTGACGTTAAAAGTCCCGCAGAAGGGAATGAAGGAGAAGCTTGTGGAGCTCGCGCAGAAGAACGCCAAACTTGTACTGAGTCAGGACAGGGAGCGGCTGCGGAGAGAGGAGGGCCGGACAATCGGTGCAATGAAGGAGATCGAGAGGCTTCTTGACATGGAGCACTTAAACCGTGTGGAGGCGTTCGATATCTCAAACTTCAACGGATTTGAGACGGTCGGTTCCATGATTGTCTATGAGAAGGGCAAGCCGAAGCGGAGCGATTACCGCAAGTTCAAACTCAAGACAGTCACCGGGCCGGACGATTACGCGTCGATGCACGAGGTGCTGACGAGGCGTTTTACACACGGAATGAGGGAGCAGGAGGAATTGGACGAGAAAGAACTCTCGAACGAGTTCGGAAGCTTTTCGAGATTTCCGGATATCATCATGATGGACGGTGGAAGAGGTCAGGTCAACATTGCGCTGAAGGTGCTCGACGAACTGCATCTGAACATTCCGGTCTGCGGTATGGTAAAGGACGACAACCACCGCACGAGGGGACTTTATTTTAACAACGTGGAGATTCCGATTGACCGCCATTCGGAGGGCTTCAAGCTGATTACGAGAATTCAGGATGAGGCGCACCGATTTGCCATCGAATATCACCGCTCGCTGCGCAGCAAGGAGCAGGTACACTCCATATTAGACGACATTCCGGGCATCGGGCCGTCGAGAAGAAAAGCCCTGATGAAAAAATACCAGTCCTTAGACGCTATCAAGGAGGCGACCGAAGCGGACCTCGCCGAGACGCCCTCCATGAATGAACAGGCGGCGCGGGCGGTCTTTGAATTCTTTCGAAATGCCGGGCAGAACGGTTGAAGATTGCCGATTTCTGTGGTATGATGGCGTAAAAGGAAATATTCAGGCAAGCAACAAAATTACGAAATGGAGAATACGTGTATGAGTGGTGTAGCAGTATCAAAAATTGTCCAGATTATGGATCTGAAGAATTATCTGCCGGATATGGAATTGAAGGGGCACCGTATCCTGCTGAGTGATGTCAACCGGCCGGCTTTACAGTTGAGTGGTTATTTAGAGCACTTTGAGCAGTCGCGTGCACAGATTATCGGTAACGTGGAATATACTTACCTGCAGCAGTTGGACGATAAAAGAAAAGAAGAGATATATCGCGCTTTCATGGCATATGATATACCATGTATCATCTTCTGCAGGGATTTGCAGCCGGACGAGCTGTTTTTAAAAGTTGCGGAGGAATGCAATGTGCCGATTCTCGGGACGAAGCGCTCCACATCCGAATTCATGGCGGAGCTCATCTATGTTTTGAGTGAACAGCTCGCGCCGTGCATCACCATTCACGGCGTGCTCGTGGACGTCTATGGCGAGGGACTTTTGATCATGGGTGAGAGCGGCATTGGAAAAAGTGAGGCGGCGCTTGAACTTGTGCGCAGAGGACACCGGCTTGTGACGGATGATGTAGTTGAAATCCGCAAGATCAACGAGCGCACCTTGATGGGGACTTCACCGGATATCACGCGGTATTTTATCGAACTCCGGGGGATTGGCATCATTGATGTCAAGAGTCTGTTCGGTGTCGAGTGCGTAAAGGAGAAGCAGCAGATTGATCTGGTCATCAAATTGGAGGACTGGAAAAAAGACAACGATTATGATAGATTAGGTCTGGAGGAAGAATATACCGAATTCCTCGGCAACAAGGTCGTATGTCATTCTCTGCCGATCCGGCCGGGCCGCAACTTAGCGGTCATCTGTGAGGCGGCTGCCGTCAATCACAGGCAGAAGAAGATGGGGTACAATGCGGCGCAGGAATTGTACCGCCGTGTGCAGGAGAATCTGACAAAGAACTCCGAGGACGAATAAAAAGAAAAGAGGTTACAGGAACAAATGGAAAGAAAGAATGCGTGGGAGAAATACCCGGAAGGACAGAAGAGAGAGGAAGTATTTAAGTTTGCAGAGGATTACAGAAAATTTATCTCTGCCTGCAAGACGGAGCGCGAGTGTGTGACAACTCTCGCAGCGGAGGCGAAAGCGGCAGGATATGTCGATCTCAAAGAGGTCATAGAGAAGAACATCAGCCTGAAAGCCGGCGATAAGGTGTTTGCCAACAACATGGGAAAGGGACTTGCACTTTTCGTAATCGGCAAGAAAGGCTTAGAGGAAGGAATGAACATCTTAGGTGCGCATATCGATTCCCCGCGTCTTGATTTAAAACAGAATCCGATGTACGAAGATACGGATATGGCGATGTTGGATACACACTATTACGGCGGCGTGAAAAAATATCAGTGGGTGACACTTCCGCTTGCACTTCACGGCGTTGTGGCAAAGAAGGACGGCTCTGTCATCCGGGTCAACATCGGGGACAAACCGGGTGACCCGGTATTCGGCGTCAGCGATCTGCTCATCCATCTCGCTGCGGAGCAGATGGACAAAAAGGGTGCAAAAGTGGTTGAGGGCGAGAACTTAGACCTTTTGATCGGAAGCATCCCGGCTGTGAAAGGCGAAGATGAGGAAGAGATAAAAGAAAAAGTTAAGACTAATATTTTGCGCATTATCGAGAAAGAATATGGTTTTGAGGAGGAGGATTTCCTGTCCGCTGAGATTGAGGTTGTACCGGCGGGAGAGGCGAGAGATTACGGTTTTGACCGCAGTATGATTATGGGATACGGACACGACGACAGAGTCTGTGCCTACCCGTCTTTCATGGCGACGCTCCATGTGGAGAACCCGGAGTACACGAGCGTCTGTCTTCTGGTAGATAAAGAGGAGATTGGAAGCGTCGGTGCGTCCGGTATGGAGTCACACTTCTTTGAGGACTGTGTCGCAGAGATTTTGAATGCCACAGGCAATTATTCGGGACTTGCAGTCAGAAGAGCGCTCCGCAATTCCAAAGTGCTCTCCTCCGATGTGTCCGCGGCGTTCGACCCGAACTATCCATCCGTGATGGAGAAGCGCAATGCGGCATATTTTGGAAGAGGACTTGTCTTCAACAAATACACAGGTGCGAGAGGCAAATCCGGTTCTAACGACGCGAACGCGGAATACGTTGGAAAACTCCGCAATATCATGGACAGCAACAATGTATATTTCCAGACGGCAGAGCTTGGAAAAGTTGATCAGGGCGGCGGCGGAACCATCGCGTACATCCTTGCAAACTACGGAATGAATGTCATCGACAGCGGTGTCGCAGTGCTCAATATGCACGCACCGTGGGAGATTATCAGCAAAGTAGATTTATATGAAGCGCTCTTAGGGTATGAAGCATTCCTGAAGGAGGCATAGAGACAAAAGAAGATGGAAGCAGTGCAGGCGTGCTGCTTCCATATCATGTGTAAAGACAGGCTTAATGAGGTAAGGATTAGAAGATGAAGCAGCAGTTTGTAGAAGCCTTAGCGGCAATTGTGGGCGAGGAAAATCTCAAAAGAGAAGAGCCGTTAAAAAAACATACGACGTTTCGGATTGGAGGTCCGGCGGAGCTTTTGGTAAGCCCGGATTTGATAGAGCTGCCGATGGTGGTGCAATTGTGTAAGCAATATGGGACGCCATACACCGTGATTGGAAACGGTAGCAATCTTTTGGTTGGCGACAGAGGAATCCGGGGATTAGTGATAGAGCTGGCGAAGCCTGCGGAGGAGATTTCGTTTCTCGGCAGCCGGATGATTATCGGAGCGGGAACCCTGTTGTCAAAAGCTGCGAACGAAGCGGCGGGGCGCGCACTTTCCGGGATGGAATTTGCAGCCGGGATACCGGGAAGCATCGGCGGTGCAGTCGTCATGAATGCCGGGGCATACGGCGGGGAGATGAGAGACATTATCGAATCTGTCACAGTGCTAAACGGCGCTGGGGAAGAGGAGGAACTCTCCCTTGAGGAACTTGAACTGTCTTACAGACATAGTTGTATTTTGGAAAAAGGTTATATTGTAAGCGAGGTGACACTTCGCCTACAGCGCGGCGAGGAGGAGGCGATTCGCGCGCGGATGGCAGAGTTAAAAGAGCAGCGCGTCGCAAAACAACCTCTGGAGTATCCGAGTGCCGGAAGTACATTCAAGCGCCCGGAGGGATATTTTGCAGGAAAGCTCATCATGGATGCGGGACTGAAGGGATACCGTGTGGGCGGTGCGATGGTCTCCGAGAAGCATGCGGGGTTTGTCGTGAATGCGGGTGATGCGACGGCGGCGGACGTGAAGCAGCTGATGGAGGACGTCTCCGCAAAAGTAAAAGAGCAGTTTGGTGTGACATTAGAGCCGGAAGTGAAGATGATCGGCGATTTTTAGAGGTAAGGCGAGAGATGAAATTTGTGATATTGACCGGAATGTCCGGGGCAGGAAAAAGTACAGCATTAAAAATGATGGAAGATATCGGCTTTTATTGTGTGGACAATCTGCCGATTCCTCTGGTGGAAAAGTTCGTAGAACTCTCCGATATGAAGGGGTCTGAACTGCAGAAGGTTGCAATTGGAATCGATATTCGAAGCGGGCAGTCACTCGGGGAGCTTCAGGCGGTCTTAGACCGGATTGGGGCAAATGGGGATAGCTGCCAGATTCTGTTTTTGGATGCTGAGGATTCCGTTCTTGTCAAACGCTACAAAGAGACGAGGAGAAGCCATCCTCTGGCGGGAAGCGACCGCGTGGACAAGGGAATTGTCATGGAGCGGGAGCGCCTTGCCTTTTTAAAGGAGAGAGCCGATTACATTATCGATACCAGCCAGCTTCTGACGAGGGAGCTGAAGGCGGAACTGGAGAAAATATTTGTGCAGGAGCAGGACTATAAGAACCTGTTCGTGACAATCCTCTCCTTCGGGTTCAAGTATGGAATCCCGGTGGACTGTGATTTGGTGTTCGACGTCCGCTTTTTGCCGAACCCTTACTATGTGGAGGGACTTCGCGCAAAGAACGGCAATGACAGAGAGATACAGGATTATGTGCTTCAATTTAAGGAGGCGCATCAATTTTTAGATAAATTGGAAGACATGGTGAGTTTTTTGATTCCGAACTACATTATCGAGGGAAAGAACCAGCTTGTCATCGGGATTGGCTGTACCGGCGGAAAGCACCGCTCGGTCACGCTTGCCAACGAGCTGTATAAGCGGCTCGAGAAGAACAAGGAGTACGGTTTGAAGATAGAACACCGCGATATCGGGAAGGACGCCCTGCGGGGAAAGTAGAAGTGGAGCACAGGCATGTCATTTTCAGGTGAAGTAAAGCAGGAACTAGCAAAGCAGATTGGAAAGAGCAGGCACTGTCAGGTGGCAGAACTTGCGGCGCTGATTGCTTTTGACGGTGAGTTAGACGTAGATGAGGAAGGATTTTTCTTGAGCCTTGACACTGAAAATCTGGGCTTGATGGAAAAATATATCGTGTTGATGAGGCATCTCTTTTCCATAGAGCCGAGCATCGCACTCGGCGAGAAGGACTGGAAAAGAGTCTTAGAAACTGTTAAAATGTGGAATGAGAAGGAGGATAAGCCCGAGTTAAAGAGGACGACGGACGGCATCCTGGTGCAGCAGATCTGCTGCAGAAGAGCTTTTATCCGCGGTGCGTTCTTAGCGGGCGGGTCCATCAGCGACCCGAACAAATCCTATCATTTTGAAGTGGTCTGTAAGAGCGAGGAGCAGGCAGTGCAGCTCCGCGATATCATCAACAGTTTTGAGATGGATGCGAAAATTGTGCAGCGCAAAAAGTATTATGTCGTATACCTGAAAGAGGGCGCACAGATTGTCGACATTTTGAATGTCATGGAGGCGCATGTGGCGTTGATGGAACTCGAAAACGTCAGAATCTTAAAGGAGATGCGCAATTCGGTCAACCGAAAAGTGAACTGCGAGACAGCCAACATCAGCAAGACCGTCAACGCGGCGGTCAAGCAGGTGCAGGATATCGAATATATCAGAGATACGGCAGGGTTAGAGAGCCTGCCGGAGAATTTGCGGGAGATGGCATTGCTTCGGTTAGAATATCCCGAGGCGGCCTTGAAGGAATTGGGGGCGTATCTTAATCCGCCCGTGGGGAAGTCAGGCGTGAATCATCGTCTGCGAAAATTATCTGCGATTGCAGAGCAGCTGAGAGGTCAATGAAACAGGTGCCGGCGGCACACTGGGAGGATGTGCCGGCACGAAAGGTTTGAAGCAGGAAAGGAAAGAGAAGTATGAAAAAGAGTGTAACGATTCACATGTCAGACAATCTGGAAGCAAGACCGATTGCACATTTGGTGCAGACAGCAAATGCATTTGACAGCGAGGTCTATCTTGAGGTTGAGGAAAAGAGAGTCAATGTCAAGAGCATCATGGGAATGATGAGTCTCGGACTTATTTCCGGCACACAGATTACAATTGATGCAAATGGCTCCGATGAGGTGGAGGCCATCGAGGCGATTGAGAAGTTTTTGACAGACAGAGACTGATCTGCGAGACAGAAAGAGATAAGGATGAGCAAAGTATGAAGAAAAAGAAGCTATTGTTTGTGTTCAATCCTTTTTCGGGAAAAGCACAGATTAAGAATCAGTTATTAGATATCGTGGATACGATGGTGAAGGCGGGCTATGAAGTGACAGTCTACCCGACGCAGGCGAAAGGCGACGGGATGCGCAAGGTGGAAGAGGAAGCGGGAGACTATGACCTGGTGGTCTGCAGCGGCGGGGACGGAACCTTAGACGAGGCGGTCACCGGCATGATGAAGCGGGAGCAGAAGGTTCCGCTCGGCTACATCCCTGCGGGAAGTACGAACGACTTCGCCAATTCCTTAGGAATTCCGAAGGAAATGGTGAAAGCGGCGGAAGTCGCGGTGAGAGGACAGAATTTTTCCTGTGACATCGGAGATTTTAACGGGGATTCATTTGTGTATGTGGCGGCGTTCGGGCTTTTCACGGAGGTGTCCTACAAGACCCCCCAGAATCTCAAAAATATATTGGGTCATGCGGCATATATCTTAGAGGGTGCAAAGCGCCTTCACGATATTCCGTCCTATCTGATGCAGGTCGATTATGACAATGTGCATGTGCAGGATGAGTTTATCTATGGAATGATTACGAATTCCGTATCGGTGGGAGGATTCAAGGGGATGACCGGCAAGGATGTCCTGTTAGACGACGGCGTCTTTGAGGTCACGCTCATAAAGAAACCAAGAAATCCAATCGAACTGAATCAGATTCTGGCGAGCCTGACGAATCTGATTGATGACACAGACCTCATATATTCGTTCAAGACGGATGAAGTGCGTTTTCAGTCTAAGAATGTTATCTCATGGACGCTGGACGGCGAGTTTGGCGGAGATCATCAGGAGGTCGTCGTGCGCAACCTTCACCGCGCGCTGGAGTTAAAAGTCGATGAGGTGGCGCCGGAACTGTTGGAGGAGGAGCCGCTTGGTCTGCCTGAAAAATAACAGTTCAGCCCGCGCCATTCGCAAAGCCGCACCTGCGGTGCTTTCTCGCTGCTTTGCAGCTAACTTTGCTCATAATCCGGCGCTCCGCTCATAGCCTATGCCGTGTGTTCTTTCATGCAAGCATGATTCACACACGGCATAGGCTATGGCTGAACTGTTACGAAAATTAGATTGTTATTTTTTTAACTTTATTTTTGCATAAAAGTGTTATATAATGAATGAGTGTTATGGGTTCCACATTATGGTAGTTTACATAATGCATGAAAATATTTAACAAATGGAGGATAATAATATGTTAGTATCTGCAAAAGAAATGTTAGACAAAGCAAAAGCAGGCCACTATGCAGTAGGTCAGTTCAACATCAATAACTTAGAGTGGACAAAATCGATTCTTCTGACAGCACAGGAGTGCAAGTCACCGGTTATCTTAGGTGTGTCTGAGGGTGCCGGAAAGTACATGACAGGTTATAAGACCGTTGCAGCTATGGTAAAAGCAATGATTGAGGAATTGAACATCACAGTTCCGGTTGCATTGCACTTAGACCATGGTTCATACGAGGGATGCCTGAAATGTGTGGAGGCTGGTTTCTCATCTATCATGTTCGACGGATCTCATTATCCAATCGAGGAGAACGTAGCAAAAACTACAGAGTTAGTTGAGCTTGCTCACAAGAACGGAATGTCTATCGAGGCAGAAGTTGGTTCTATCGGTGGTGAGGAAGACGGCGTTGTAGGTATGGGAGAGTGCGCAGATCCTGACGAGTGCAAGAGAATCGCAGATCTCGGTGTTGATATGCTTGCGGCAGGTATCGGTAACATCCACGGAAAATATCCTGAGAACTGGGCAGGACTCAGCTTTGAGACATTGGCAGCCGTTCAGGAGAAGACCGGAACAATGCCGTTGGTACTTCACGGTGGTACAGGAATCCCTGCTGATATGATTAAGAAAGCAATCGACCTTGGAGTATCTAAGATCAACGTGAACACAGAGTGCCAGTTGTCATTCGCAGATGCTACACGCAAATATATCGAAGCCGGAAAAGACTTAGAGGGCAAAGGATTTGATCCTCGTAAACTCTTAGCTCCGGGTGCAGAAGCAATCAAAGCTACTGTAAAAGAGAAGATGGAATTATTCGGTTCTGTCGGAAAAGCAGAATAATCTTAAAACGAAATTTGTCCCATTTTGAAAAATTTGACGAAAAACCGACGCGAATGAATAAATTTTTGTGAGATGTATCAAAAATGAAAAAAAAGGAAAAATTCACTTGCTTTTTGAAAGAGATTCATGTATTTTAGTTATAGCAAATGAAATGTGCGAGACGAACAAGGGTGTTCCAAGAGGATTGGAATGCCCTTTTTTCTATATCGGGCCTGTTTCCGATATACGAAGTGTCATACATAGGGCTTGCGAAAAATAAAATCATAATCATAGGGGATTTATGGTAAGACGAGGAAAGGATGTAGAGAGATGAGCGAATACTTTAACGTAGCAGACATTTTTGGCGAGAACGTGTTCAACGATGCAGTGATGTTAGAACGCTTGCCGAAGAAAGTTTACAAGAAACTCCATGAAGTCATGGAAGAGGGAAAAGAGTTAGACCTCGAAACAGCAGACGTGGTAGCACACGAGATGAAAGAGTGGGCAATTGAGAAAGGTGCTACGCACTACACACACTGGTTCCAGCCATTGACAGGCGTGACGGCTGAGAAACATGATTCCTTTATCACAGCTCCGATGTCAAACGGAAAAGTATTGATGAGTTTTTCCGGAAAAGAACTGATCAAAGGAGAACCGGACGCCTCATCTTTCCCGTCAGGCGGATTGAGAGCAACCTTTGAGGCGAGAGGATATACCGCATGGGATTGTACCTCTCCTGCATTTGTCAGACAGGATGCAGCAGGCGCGACACTTTGCATTCCGACTGCTTTCTGCTCTTACACAGGGGAAGCATTAGATCAGAAAACACCTTTACTCCGTTCTATGGAAGCAATCAATGAGCAGGCGCTTCGTTTACTCAAATTATTTGGAAATACGACTTCAAAGAGGGTGACACCTTCCGTTGGACCGGAACAGGAATACTTCATTGTCGACAGAGACAAATACTTAAAGAGAAAAGACTTAATCTTTACGGGCCGCACCTTATTCGGGGCAATGCCTCCGAAGGGACAGGAGATGGAGGATCACTACTTTGGTTCCATCCGCGAGAGAATCGCTTCCTACATGAGGGATGTCAATGAAGAACTCTGGAAATTGGGCGTATCTGCTAAGACGCAGCACAACGAGGTTGCTCCGGCACAGCATGAGTTAGCGCCGATTTACGCGGAGGCGAACATCGCAGTCGATCACAACCAGCTCGTCATGGAGACATTGAAAAAAGTGGCGGGACGTCACAACTTACAGTGCTTACTCCATGAGAAACCATTCGCGGGCGTGAACGGTTCCGGAAAGCACAACAACTGGTCTATCACGACAGACGACGGAATCAATCTGCTTGAGCCGGGAAAGACACCGCATGAGAACATCCAGTTCCTGTTAGTGTTAGTATGTATCTTAAAGGCGGTTGATATACATGCAGATCTCTTGAGAGAGTCCGCAGCGGATGTCGGAAACGACCACAGATTAGGAGCGAACGAGGCGCCGCCGGCAATTGTATCCATCTACTTAGGAGAGCAGCTGCAGGATGTATTGACACAGTTGATCAGCACAGGTGAAGCGACAAGAAGTTTGGCAGGACAGAAATTAGAGACAGGCGTTAAGACACTTCCGGACTTCATGAAAGATGCAACCGACCGCAACAGAACATCACCGTTCGCATTTACCGGAAACAAGTTCGAATTCCGTATGGTAGGTTCCCAGGATTCTATCGCACAGCCGAACGTTGTATTGAATACCATCGTTGCGGAGGCATTTGCAGAGGCTTGCGATATCTTGGAGAAAGCGGATGATTTCGACTTAGCGGTACATGATTTGATCAAAAAATACGCGACAGAGCACCAGAGAATCGTATTCAACGGAAACGGTTACTCCGATGAGTGGGTTGAGGAGGCTGAGAAGCGCGGACTTCCGAACATTAAATCCATGGTGGACGCAATCCCTGCATTGAATACCGACAAGGCAGTGAAACTGTTCGAGAAATTCGGCGTATTTACCAAGGCGGAGTTGGACTCCCGTGTTGAGATTGAGTACGAGACCTACGCAAAAGAGATCAACATCGAGGCAAGAGCCATGATTGATATTGCAACCAAGCAGATTATTCCGGCTGTTATCAAATACACAACCGTTCTCGCAAACTCCATCACAGCGGTAAAAGCGGCATGTGATGCGGATGTGAGCGCACAGACAGAGATTTTGACAGAGGTATCCGACCTTCTTTCCGACTCTAAGACGGCACTTTCCAAACTGACAGAAGTGACAGAAAAAGCTGCAGCAATGGAGGAGGGCAGAGAGCAGGCTGTATATTACAGAGATGAAGTAAAGGCAGCGATGGATGCACTCAGAACACCGGTCGACAAGTTAGAGATGCTTGTAGACAAAGAGATGTGGCCAATGCCATCCTACGGAGATTTAATCTTCGAGGTATAGTCTGGCGGACATAATTTTATAAAGTAAGAAAAGTAGCGATGCTTTTTTCGAACCACAAAGCTGTGGAAGAGGGAAAAGTATCGCTATTTTTTATGATATAGGAAATTCTATCGGATTTCCTATATCATAAAAAGCCCTGTCGGGCGGGATGCGCACAGATGCGCATGGAAGATACCGCTGCGCGGTCGCATCTGGCGCGCAAACCGCGCAAGCCCTCGACAATGAGGGGGTAGGGAATAGATGCGGGCTTGCCCGCTTTGTTATACCGGAAAACGTGCGCGAGGAGGTGCGTGAACCGGGTCAGGTAATAAATAAAAAACAAGGAGGCAAATCCTCCCCTCGCCCAGAGGGGCTCGGTTTTTGCTTCGCAAAAATAAAGGAGGATTAGATATGGAAGAGGTAAGTAGTTTAGTCTGGGGCGTCTGGTTTTTGATCGGCGCGGCACTCGTATTTTGGATGCAGGCAGGATTTGCCATGGTGGAGGCGGGCTTCACCAGAGCAAAGAACACAGGAAACATTCTGATGAAGAATCTGATGGATTTTTGTATCGGTACCGTCATGTTTATTCTGATTGGATTTGGATTGTTTCTTGGAGAAGATGTAGTTGGATTGATTGGAAAACCGGGATTTGATATTTTTACTTCCTATGAGACATTTGACTGGTCAAACTTCGTGTTCAACCTGGTATTCTGTGCAACTACAGCGACAATTGTGTCAGGAGCGATGGCGGAGAGAACAAAATTTTTATCCTACTGCGCATACTCTGCGATTATCTCCGCTTTGATCTATCCGATTGAAGCACACTGGACCTGGGGTGGCGGCTGGCTGGCCCAGATGGGATTTCATGATTTTGCGGGTTCCTGCTGTATTCATATGGTGGGCGGCACCTGTGCAATCATCGGAGCGAAGATTCTCGGACCGCGTATCGGAAAGTTTACGAAAGATAAAGAGGGCAGAGTGACAAAAGTAAACGCGATTCCGGGTCACAACCTTGCGCTCGGATGTCTGGGATGTTTCATTTTATGGCTCGGCTGGTACGGATTCAACGGCGCTGCAGCGCAGTCCATCGAAGAGTTGGGTTCCATTTTTGTAACGACGACAATCTCACCTGCAATCGCAACCGTTGTCTGCATGATTTTTACATGGTTAAGATACGGCAAACCGGATGTGTCCATGTGCCTGAATGCATCCCTTGCAGGACTTGTGGCAATCACGGCTCCATGTGATGTCTGTGATGCTTTCGGTGCAATCATTATCGGTGCGGTATCCGGTGTGTTAGTCGTATTTGGCGTATGGTTATTAGACTACAAATTACATATTGATGATCCGGTCGGTGCGGTGGCAGTTCACTTTATGAACGGTGTCTGGGGTACGCTCTCCGTCGGACTTTTTGCAACAGAGACAGCGCCTGCCTTCGCAAGAGGCTACGGTGACGGCGTGACATTTGGTGCGAACCAGATTATGGGAGAAGGTCTTTTCTATGGCGGTGGTTTCAAACTGCTCGGTGTTCAGTTCTTAGGCCTTATTGCCACAATGGCATTTACAGCGGTGACAATTACAATCACATTTTTGGCAATCAAGGCGACCTTAGGACTCCGCGTCACAGAGGAGGAGGAGATTACAGGACTCGATGCAACAGAGCATGGACTTCCATCTGCATATGCGGGATTTGCCATCATGGATGTATCCGGCGATATCATGGATGTCAACGAAAATACCGACCTCGGTGTGGATGCGTACGAACAGGCGACTCCGGCACAGCGCGATGCAGCAGTCCGTGTTGTGGAAAAACCGGTGTCCACAAGCGATATCCACAAGGTTGTCATCATCGCAAAACTTTCCCGTTACGACAAGCTTCGTAAGGCGATGAACGATTTAGGCGTGACAGGTATGACAGTGACACAGGTCATGGGTTGTGGAATCCAGAAGGGGGCCGGCGAGAAATATCGTGGTGCTGAATTGGATGCAACCTTGCTGCCTAAGGTAAAAGTTGAAGTCATCGTCAGCAAGATTCCGGTTGAGGCAGTGATTGAGACTGCGAAGAAAACATTGTATACAGGTCATATCGGAGATGGAAAAATCTTTGTATATGATGTAGCACAGGTCGTAAAAGTGCGGACCGGTGAGGAGGGCGTCGCTGCATTGCAGGACGTAGAATAAAGTTCACTGACCTAACTCGATTAGATCAGTGAATCTAATCCCCTTAGTTAGTAGATACATCAACGCAAAAAAACCAGCTTAGGCTGGTTTTTTTGCGTGTAAAGGGCTATTGAATTGAAAATCCCTCATAGGATTCTTCGAGGATATGATAAAGCGTCTCGTAATCCATGTCCTTTGTCTCGGAGAAGTCGTACCCCATCCATTTAAAGACCGCACTCTTTTTCTTATAGGAGGCGAGGATGGTATCGGCGACCTGCTCATATTCTTCGTTTGTAATATCGATCGGCTCAAAAACGGTCTCAGGACTTTCACAATCGTTAGTATCATTGTCGTCAGAAGTATTCCTGCTCCAAAAAGAAGAGGAATCCTCCAGAACAGACTGAAAAAAGTCTGAACTTGTCTGCAGCGTACATGTGACCGTCGGTTCCTCGGAATCGGTAGAATAGATTGAGGTTCGTGTCGCAAGGACACAGGAGACAATCCGGTTGTTCTGCAGGGAGAGCGTCTGTCTGTTCTCGTAGTATTCCGCGGCGCTCACCTTCAGAAAATCATCAAACACATAGAGATATGCGTTGTGTTCAAGATCGTAGTAGACCGGAGTGGTATCGACCGTGATGTCCGGTTCGGAATCCCCCTCTGTCCAGTTAGGCTCACAGCAGACTAACTCATCGAGCGCTTCATTGACTTCAAGAAACTGACTGTGAGAGTAATGTCCGGTTCCCTCTGTGTAACTTGTGATAATCTCGAGCCTTCCGTTCCGGTCGAGATCGGTGATGGCGTACTGATAACAGATACCGTCGATATCCCCAAGCCAGAGTGACGAATTAGCAGCAATCAGGGAAAGCTGTTCTTCCACATTTGTAGCGGAGGAAGGAGTCTCCTCCATCTTAAAAAAGCCGTTGTCTTCCGTATCATCCGTGATTTCATTTTCTATATTTCCCGCAATAGGATGATTCCCATCCTTAGAACCGCAGGAACAGAGAAGCAGACTGCTAAGAAGCAGAGTGTAGAAATAAGTCTTTTTTTTCATGCAAACCTCCCTTTTTCAGTCTTTTGCAACATGAATTATAGCACAGTTTGTTTCAAAAAGAAAAAGAGATAAGTAAGATTTATGAATTTCTTAAGAAAATTGATTGAAATGGGGATTGGTTCTGTGTTACAGTGCCTGATAGAAAGGGCATTCGCAAAGATTTCTGGAAAAGAGGAGAATTTATGACACTGCAGCAGTTAAAATATGCAATCGCCGTGGCGGATTACGGTTCGATGAACGAGGCGGCAAAGCAGCTTTTTATCTCGCAACCGAGTCTGTCGGAGGCGATGAAAGAATTGGAGGCGGAGCTTGGATTTGACGTTTTTCTGCGCTCGAACCGGGGGATTGTCATCACGCCGGAGGGGCAGGATTTTCTCGGTTACGCAAGGCAGGTGACGGAGCAGTATGAGCTTTTGGAATCGCGCTATATTGAGAAGAAGAACAAAGAAAAATTCGGTGTTTCCATGCAGCATTATACATTCGCGGTGAAGGCTTTTGTGGAGACGGTGAAGCAGGCGGGGATGGAGCAGTATGAATTTGCGGTTCACGAGACGACGACCTACGATGTGATGGAGGATGTGAAGACTTTCAAGAGCGAACTCGGAGTGCTCTACCTCAATGAGTTTAATGAGCGGGTTATGATGAAGCTGATAAGGGAGAACAGCCTCGAGTTTGTCGATCTGTTTGAGTGCGACACCTATGTGTACCTCTGGGCGGGACACCCGCTTGCCGGAAGAAAAAGAATTGCGATGGCGCAGCTCGACGAGTATCCGTGTCTCTCCTTCGATCAGGGAAAAAATCACTCGCTCTATCTCGCGGAGGAGATGAAGAGCACCTACGACTACAAACGTCTGATTAAGGCGAATGACCGAGCGACGCTGCTGAATCTGATGCGCGGCCTGAATGCGTACACGCTCTGTTCCGGGATTGTCTGCGAGGAACTGAACGGCAGCGAGTATCTTGCAATCCCGCTGAAAGAGAGTGAGAAGATGCGGATTGGTTACGTCAAGAGGAAAGGCGCGAAGGTGAGCCACATCGGCGAAATTTATATTGCAGAACTGAATAAATACAAAGAGATGGTGATGTAGACATTAAAAAGTGTTATAGGTTTTCCCTATATCTGAATATCGGGGAAAGGTATTAACACTTTTTTTTCTTACCCGTTATAATGACAGACAGACAACAAATCCGCATGGAAAGGGCGATAAGGATGGAGTGATGAGGATGGAGATAGAAGTAAGAGGATTGAAAAAGGAATACAACAGGGACGGCGACCGCGTCGAGGCATTGAGAGGCGTGAATCTGGCAATCGAAAAGGGGGAAATCTACGGTATCATCGGAATGTCCGGAGCCGGGAAGAGCACCCTCATCCGCTGCCTGAATTATCTGGAGCGCCCGACGGAGGGGGAGGTTCTCATCGGCGGGGTGGAGCTGGGAAGTCTTTCGGAGCGTGAACTGCGAAAACAGCGCAGCCGGATTGCGATGATTTTTCAAAATTTTAATCTGCTGATGCAAAAGACGGTGCTCGACAACGTGGCATTTCCATTGCAGATTCAGGGGATAAGGAGAAGAGAGCGGAGAAAAAGGGCATTGGAGCTTCTTGAAATTGTGGGACTTGCGGAGAAGGCGCACGCCTATCCGGCACAGCTCTCCGGCGGTCAGAAGCAGCGCGTCGCCATTGCGCGGGCACTTGCCTGCAACCCAAAGATTCTGCTCTGCGATGAGGCGACGAGCGCACTCGACCCGCAGACGACAGCGTCTATTTTAAATTTGCTGCGTGAGATCAATGAAAAATATGGAATTACAATTGTGGTTATTACACACCAGATGTCCGTCGTCCGGGAAATCTGTCACAGGGTGGCGGTTGTGGAAAATGGGAGGATTGCTAAGGAGGGCGGAGTAGAAGAAGTACTCGCCGCTTTTGTGAACCGACAGTCTTTGGAGGAGAGAGAAAATGTGGAACAGAGAAGTGATCGAAATGATTTTGAAAGGGATAGGAGAGACGTTATATATGTCGGTCGCAGCGACAGCACTCAGTTACGTGCTGGGGCTTCCGCTGGGCGTGCTGCTTGCGGTGACTGACGAGGAGGGGCTTCGGCCGAACCGGATGGTCTATAAGACGCTGGACGTCATTGCAAATATTGTGCGGAGCATACCGTTTTTGATTCTTTTGATGGTGTTGATTCCGTTTACGAAGTTTTTGGTTGGAAAGAGCTACGGTTCCACGGCGACAATCGTCCCGCTTGTGGTCTCGGCGGTTCCGTTTATCGCAAGGCTGGTGGAGTCCTCGGTAAAAGAGGTCGATGGCGGCGTGGTGGAGGCGGCGCGCTCTATGGGAGCCGGTAATCTCACAATCATTTTAAGGGTCTGGCTGGTGGAGGCGAGGACTTCACTTGTCTCCGGGGCGACAATCGCGTTTGGAACAATCTTTGGTTACTCTTCGATGGCGGGAGTCGTGGGAGGCGGCGGTCTCGGGGACATCGCCATCCGCTATGGCTATTACCGGTATGAGGCTGGAATCATGACGGTCTGTGTAGTTTTGCTGGTGGTGCTGGTACAGTTTTTCCAGACGATTGGAATGAGGACTGCAGCAAGATTGGAAAAGAGAAAATAGGCGTTTACGAAACTCTGTTTTTCTTATTGCCCGCTGTGCAATACAGACAATATCCCGCAGGGCACGCGTTTGCTACTTGTCGCTCGTAGCGGT
>CAZBUW010000053.1:0-20678 GCA_964495195.1 uncultured Roseburia sp. | reverse complement strand
TTTCTTAATTTTAATCCGAATGCCATATTATCATATACGGACATATGTGGATACAGTGCGTAGTTCTGGAATACCATCGCGATATCTCTATCTTTTGGTTCAACATCGTTCATTAATTTTCCGTCGATCAACAATTCTCCGGAAGAGATCTCCTCGAGACCTGCAATCATACGCAATGTAGTAGATTTACCACATCCGGATGGTCCAACGAAGATGATGAACTCCTGATCTGCTACTTCAAGGTTAAAGTCCTTAACAGCTTCGAAACCGTTAGGATAAACTTTGCAAATGTTCTTCAATGATAAACTAGCCATTATTAAATACCTCCTAAAATTAAATGTACATTCTGTACGTTTTCGATAGTTATACTATACATAAAAACAGCCGAAAACGCTATACGCCACATCAACAAAGAATTCCCTAATTGTTTGTGGGATATACCCGATTTTTCGACTGTTTTTCTATTCTTTCGTCAATCTGACGAGATTCCTTGAAAAAACTGTACAGATTGACGGAACAAACTTTATCTTTTCTTTATAATTTGGAGTACCCAAATCCGTTGACCATCGCCTCTATACGCTGTCCACGCTTGCAGAACGGACATTCGTTTGCACCGAACGCCTCGTAGCCCGGAAGATCCTTCGGTGTGAAAATGGATTCAATCTCCATGCCGTCCACATTGTCCACTGTGCTGAACACCGAGCCTACCGCCTCGACAACGCCCCCGTAATACCGGATTCCCTCGAGACTTCTGCGGATTGTCTTTCCGGTGGTCGTGGTCGCTAAGAGCAGCACCACATGTTTTCCTGCGATACTCGGCTTGATATTGTCGCGGAAAATCATCTGATTGTTCGCATTGACCTCCGGCGACACCACATAGATTGTCTCATGCCTGTTGGTGGACAAATAATTCATCTTTTCAAATTCTGTCGCCAGAAAAGCCCCGATTACTTCTGTTCCATCCATGCATACGATGGTATCCACATACTGCATTCCCCTCATCCTGCCCGCGAGAACCGCTGCGACATCCTTTGCTTCCTGCACGCGTGTCTTTAAACTTGTAATATCAATATAGTAATTGATGTGGGAATGACTGGTCGCAAAATGTCCCTGCACTGCGTGGATTGCCACCCTGTTCGATTCCTTCGAGTAAAACTTCATCATTCTTCCTTCCATAATCCTTCTCCTTTCGCTGCATCCTCCGCTGTAATTCTTCTGTAAAAACTCTATACTTTATTATAGTGATTCTGCCGGTTGGATTCAATCAAAGTTTCGATATTTTATGAAAAAAAGGTGAAATTGACTATTTGCAACGATTCAGAACGTGTTTTCGAGACTGGCTCTGAATCGTTGCGTTAAGTACTTTAAGACTTCCGGTAAAGTGCCGTCAGCGTTCCACTGACAAAAACTCCTGTTATCGTTAACAGGCAAAAAATAATAGTGCGAATATGAAGATTTGGCACGTAATAAGTTGCTGTTGCAATTCCAATCACCATAGAAAGAACGGCAAATACAAGAGCTGCCATACACTTCCTTCTGGCATTTTTCCTCTGCCATTCCAGCAATTGTAAGGTTTCTTTCCACATCTCATCCTCATCAAATTTTTCATCTTTCTGCCCTTTTATCAATTCTGATACCCGAACTCCCAACGCATTTGCAAGCGGCTCGATGGAATTCACATCCGGAAAACCAACGCCTCTTTCCCAGCGACTGATTGTTTTATCACTTACAGACAGTACCGCCCCCAACTCTGCCTGTGTCATAGGGATTGCTTTTCGGCAATCTGCAATAAATCTTCCCATTTTTTCCGCATCCATCGTGCACCCTCCATCTTCACTGCATTAAATGTTTGTACCGGATTAATCCCATGCTTTTATTGTGAAATAAACGTATCATTCTTTGCCGGTTTTGTAAATACAATCCCTCTCGACGAATCGTTTCCCTCGCACTTTTTGGCAAATGTACAGCAAAAAAATGGATACCAGCAGACCTTCCCGCCTGGCATATGCGGAATCATCTTCTGATACCCATCTTCTACTTCATAACAATCTAAATTTTAGTTCTTTCCGGTGCTTCCGATTCCGCCACGGTCATCATTTCCGAGGCGCTCCACCTCTTCAAATACAATCTGAGGCTGATGGCGCTGAACGCGGAACTGGCAGATTCTGTCGTTGACGTTAATCTCCGTATCGCGCACGGCGAGCGCCGGCATCATGTAGACATCGTTGTCACCGCAATAGGTCTCATCGATGACGCCCATGTGATTGGTCTGAATAATCCCAAAATTCTTGTAGGTGGAGCTTCTCGGCACAATGACCGCCTCATATCCCTTTGGAAGTTCCATCGAGATTCCGAGGCTGATCAATTTGAATTCTCCCTTCTTTAAAACGACGTGTTCTGCCGCCCGAAGGTCAATCCAATCGCTCTTGCCATCGATGTATTCTAACTTGTCAATCTCTTTTGAATGATATTTAATTCTGATTCTCTCTTTTTCCATCGCTCTTACGCTTCCCATTCCAAGTTACTGTATTCCACGCGCTTATCGCGCACCATCAGGTTCTTCACAGCCTGCTCTGCCGGTTTGTCCTCGAAGAGCACCTGGTTGACCGCCTCGATGATTGGCAGCTCCACACCGTATTTTTTCGCCAGCGCAACGGCAGCCTTCGCGGAGTAGATTCCCTCCACAACCATCTTGACTTCCTCTGTTGCCTGCTTCATCGTATACCCCTGTCCCATCAGCATTCCTGCCTTGCGGTTGCGGCTGTGCTTGCTCTCACAGGTGACAATGAGGTCTCCGATTCCGGTCAGACCGCTGAGCGTCTCGCTCTTTGCCCCCATCTTGAGTGCCAGACGGTTAATCTCCGCGATTCCTCTGGTGATCAATGCCGCTTTGGTATTGTCACCATAGCCGAGTCCGTCTGCCATTCCTGCCGCGAGAGCGATGACATTCTTTAACGAACCTCCAAGCTCCATGCCGAGCATATCCGGGCTGGTGTAGACACGGAACACCTCGTTCATAAAGATGTCCTGAATACCTTCGGCAATCGCTTTTTTTCTCGCCCCAGCAACTACCGTTGTAGGAAGTCCAATCCCGACTTCCTCCGCATGGCTCGGGCCGCACATCACTGCCACGTCCGCCTGCGGAATCTCCTGCTCAACCACGTCCGAAATTGTCATCAACGTGCTCTCCTCTATTCCCTTTGCAACGCAGACAATAACCTGCCCCTTCTTCACGAAAGGCGCCATGCTCTTTGCCGTGCTTCTGGTGAAGACGGAAGGAACTGCCAGAATCAGATACTCCTTCCCTTCGATTGCCGCGGCGAGATCCGTCGTAAATTCCATATCATCCGGCAGCTTGACGCCCGGCAGCTTGTCGACATGCTCTCTCTTCTCATTCAGCATGCCAATTTCCTCTTCCACAATCGACCAGACGGTCACTTTGTTTCCATTTGTGTGTAAAACAAGCGATAATGCTGTCCCCCAGCTTCCCGCTCCGATAATCGCTGTATTTGCCATTTACTTCTCCTCTTTCTTTACTCCAAGCTTGTTTTCAGTTCCATGCAGCAAGCGCACAATGTTTGCGCGGTGACGCCATAGTGCCATCCCGGTAAAACATGCACTGACAATGTAAAATTCCAACGTATACTCTGACGCCACACCGAGCCAGCCGTTCTGTCCAAAAATAACAACCTGAATTAAGTAGGCCGTGACGACAAGAATCGATCCGAGAGAAACGTATCTGGTGATTGCAACCGCACCGATAAATAGAATCAGACAAATCGGCGCCGCCAGCGGGCAGACAGCTAAAATCATACCGGATGTGCAGGCGATTCCCTTGCCCCCCTTAAACTTGAGGTAAAACGGAAAGTTGTGCCCTAACACAGCGCCGAATCCGGCGTACAGCTCGAGGATTTTCACACCGTCCGGGTACTGTTCCTGAAAAATAAATTTGACGAGCAGCACAGCGATAATTGCCTTGAACAGATCGCCCAAAAAGGTAATCAGCCCCGCTTTGACGCCCAGAGTCCGAAGCGTGTTCGTCGTTCCTGCATTTCCACTTCCCTTTGTGCGGATATCAATTCCCTGACTCTTTCCATAAAAATAGCCCGTCTGAAAAATTCCAAACACATATCCCAATGCCAATGATGCTACTCTTGCCAAAATCATGATTTTTCTTCCTTTCTCTCCCGTATAATAAATTTTAACGAAGTTCCACGGAATCCAAATGTTTCACGAATCCTGTTCTCCAAATACCTTGTATAAGAAAAATGCATCAGTTCCTTGTCGTTCACAAATATGACAAACGTAGGTGGTTTTACCGACACCTGTGTCACATAATAAATGCGCAGACGTTTTCCCTTGTCGGAAGGCGGCTGCTGCATCGCCACTGCCTCCGCCACAATCTCATTTAAGACACCCGTCGCCACACGCATGCTGTTGTTCTCCATGACCATGTCAATCATCTCAAACACTTTATTCAAGCGCTGTCCTGTCTTTGCAGAGATAAACAGAATCTCCGCATATGGCATAAAACTTAAAATCTGTCTGATTTTCTCCGTATGACGGTAGATTGTCTTGTCATCCTTCTCTATGGCATCCCACTTGTTTACGGCGATGATGATTCCCTTGCCGCGGTCATGTGCGATTCCTGCAATCTTAGCATCCTGCTCGGTGACTCCCTCCGTCGCGTCGATGACGATAATGACTACATCCGCACGCTCCACCGCTGTCACGGCGCGGATGATGCTGTAGCGCTCAATCTCTTCCTTAATCTTATTTTTACGGCGAAGTCCCGCTGTGTCGATAAACACATACTCTCTGCCGTCGTACCTGATATCCGTGTCGATGGCATCCCTTGTCGTTCCGGCGATATTCGATACAATCACACGATCCTCATTTGCAAGTTTATTGATGAGGGATGATTTTCCGACGTTCGGCTTACCGATGATTGCAACCTTCGGTCTGTCGTCCTCCTCCTCGTCCGGATTCTCCTCCGGGAAATATTTGCTGACCTCGTCTAACATATCGCCGAGCCCGAGCATGGACGTCGCTGAGATTGGGAACGGTTCTCCGATTCCGAGATTGTAAAATTCATACACATCCGCCATATATTTCTCAAAACTATCCACCTTATTGACCACTAAGACCACCGGTTTCCCGGAGCGGCGCAGCATATCTGCGACCTTCGAATCCGAGTCGACCAATCCCTGTCTGACGTCCGTTAAAAATATAATGACATCTGCAGTTGCAATTGCAATCTCTGCCTGCTCTCTCATCTGGGATAAGATGACATCTTTGCTGTCCGGCTCGATACCTCCTGTATCAATCATGGTGAAATTGTAATTCAGCCATGTCACATCCGCATAGATGCGGTCTCTTGTGACCCCCGGCGTATCCTTCACTATCGAGATACGCTCTCCGGCGAGCACATTGAACAACGTGGATTTTCCGACGTTCGGTCTTCCCACTATCGCTACCACGGGTTTACTCATATTTATACACTCCTATTCTCACTCACTCTATCTGAATCAACAACTGAAATCATATGTAACAGTTCAGCCATAGCCCTATTCCGTGTGTTCATTCATGCAAGCATGATTCACACACTGCATGGGCTATGGCTGAGCTGTTACAATCATATTGCCAAGCAAATCCTGACCGCTTGATTTTACAATATCTACCGGTACTTGTAAAGCATTTTTCAAATCGGTGAGCGTCATATCATCTAAGAACACTTCCTCTCCACTCCGGAGCAGATTGCACGGGAGCAGAAGTTTCTCCCCGAGATCGCGCCCCGAAAGCTGCGCCAGTAAATCCTGCCCTGTCAAAAGCCCCGACACCGTGATGCGCTCCCCGAAGAAATCGTTTCGAATCTGTACGACCTCAATCTCATAATTCGGCAGAACTGCCATCAGCTCCTTCGCAAGTTCCTCTATAAACGGCCCTGCGAGACGCCCTGTCGCAATCGTAACTTTATGCCTATCCGTCAGATCAGCCCCGGACAAAAGCTCTCCGCTGCCGACAACAATTTCCCGCTTTAATTCCTCCAACGCCTCCGTAAATTCCGTCTTTAAGAGCCGCATCATGCCGACTCCGTTCTCAAGCTGAATGTAGCCGTCGTAGTTATCCTCCCCCGGCAATTCCTGTTCCGCTAACAGATACCACTCGTCGGACGCATGGATAAAGTGTGTCCCATGGCTCTCCATGCACACCTTCTGCCATTTGTGAATCGTCTCTAACACCGCCACGGCATCCTCCTTCGTAAACGGCTCGAGAGGGAATAATCCATCTCGGTATTTTGACAGTCCCACCGGCACCACCGATACGCTCTCCATATAGGGAAGATATTTCGTCAGATCGCGGATGGAGCGCTCTAGTTCCTCCCCGTCGTTAATCCCGCGGCAGAGGACAATCTGCCCGTTCATCTCAATTCCGGCTTCATAGAGCAGGTCAATCTTTTTAAGAGCCTCCCCCGCAAAACGGTTGTTGAGCATCTTGCACCGAAGTTTTGGATTCGTCGTCTGCACGGAGATGTTGATCGGAGCTAACTTGTAATCGATAATACGCTGCAGATCCTTCTCCTTCATATTGGTAAGTGTCACATAATTTCCCTGCAAAAAAGAAAGTCTCGAATCGTCGTCCTTAAAGTACAAGGTATCACGCATGCCCTTCGGCATCTGATCGATAAAACAAAAAATACATTTATTATGGCAGGACTTATAATCATCCATCAAACCATTGAGGAAGACAATCCCTAAGTCCTCCTGATAGTCCTTCTCAATCTCTAACTCCCACTCTTCCCCATTTTTCTTCCGAACCACGACCTCTAAATAATCATCGTTGATCAGATAATGGTAATCGAACACATCATCAATTTCTTTCCCGTTGACAGAGAGAAGAACGTCTCCCGGTTCGAGTTCTAACTCCTCCGCAATGCTCCCCTCCTCAATCCGGTCAATCACATGTTCATGTACTTCTTTTTTCATACTGCTTACTGCTTTCCTTTCTATCTAATCCACCCCGAAATCTGTCGATGACACAGCCTCGAGTTCCTCATAAGTGTAAAGTTTGCTATCCTCCGTCAAAACTCCGGACTTCTCGAGTGCCTGTCTGATATGGCTGCATCTTTCGTTGAATGACAGATAAATCTCCCCCGATGTACTTACCCTCCCTGAACTGATTCGGTAATAATTGTAATTATAATAGTAGTCACTTGTGACTAACACACTGTCTTCGTTAAAAATGCTGAGGCTGATTCCGTTTGCATACTCAGCCGCGGCATGGTCTGAATCATAGTTGTCTGCAATGTTGTACAGATTTCCCTCGCGTATGTCTGCGATAAGCGCCTGTACAAGTTCCTCCGTCTGGCTTTCATCCAGACCTTTTTGTACCACATTGCAGTTCTCATCGAAGAGTTCCACAGAGGCCGACATATATTTGTTGGTCTCATAATTCCACCCGAGTTTCTCTGCCACCACATTTTCCGGATTTTGAAAGACTTCCACCAGCTCTGCCAGAAGTCCCTCCTCATCATATACGGATTCCTCATCGAGCGGAATCGGATAACGCCTCTGTATATAGTCCCCATCTTTTAAATAATATAGTATGGTGACACAAGGAACTTTACTCTTATCGAGATTCCGGTATTCATCCTTCTTTTCGATGAGCCCTCTGTGGATTGCGAGCAGCTCCTCCATATTCTCCTCATCAAATGCCACCGGATAGTCGAGATACAAAAACGCTTCGCGAACCTCCTTGGCATCCGGCACCCTCTTTTCCATTCCAAAAATATCCAGGCGGAAGATTCCGAAAAATGTGACCGCTAATACGGTAAATACCGCCCACTCTGCCATCCTTTTTTTTGTGATTACACGGAAGCCTTTGACCAAAAACATCTCCGCCACAAAGAAAAAGACAAAACCCCAGAAAATAATGCCTGCAACAATCACGGAAAAAATCGGAATCTGTTTCACGGAGCATATCATATTTACAATAAAAATTGTCATCAGGCTGCCCCCCGCGAGTGCGATTCCCCACCTAAAAATCGGCTTTACCCAATTCACGCTGATAATATCTCCAGCTGTCTCAATCTGGCGTTTTCTGTACAACATCCATGCTCCTAAGATGCAAAATACCGCTGCCACCGCATAGACGGCAAGGTATCCCCGCCCCGTAAATTCCAACCCTGTGCAGAGCGTCTGGGCATCATTATACTTTTGCACTACCTTCAGGTGACTCTCCAAAAAATACCACGGGGAGAGCATTCCCGAATAACCCGGGCGCCATCCCTCGTCAATCCCGTAGCAGATGAGATTTAAGGTCAGTGCCAAAACATAGCGGATTCCGATGTACAAAAAATTCGCCGCCACAAAATATACCGGCACCGCAAAAATCTGTCCTGTAATCATTCCGACAAAGACCGCCATCGAATAGGCAAAAAAAGTGATTACCACCACATAGAACAGCCACCAGAACAGATATTGAATACAGGTAATCTGATAACCGACGCACAAAAGAACTGCAACTACGAATGTAATTATTTCTGGTATCAGAAGGCAGAAAAGTCCTGCCATGTAGTTCGACAAAAATAATTCTGCCCGATTGACCGGAAGTGCGTGGAACATATTCGCCGTTCTTGGCGTATACAGGTAGGAAAAGACCGCCATCGCCGCAATCACTGATATGAGAAAGTATGGCGTCGCCACAATCCCGCCGCTGAAGGTATTTGCCAGCACATCGTACTGTATCTCCTTGACGGTGTAGTCCCAGCTCATGTACCGCATGAGGTTCCCCCAGATATTTACCGGGACATTCCAGAGCAGATAGGCAAAAAACAACAGCCAGATTGGCCAGAAATGTGTGATATCCTTTTTAAAGATGGTGCGGTTAAAACAACATGTCTTTGACTTCATAATCTGCTCCTCCCATCTCATAAATAAAAATCTCCTCCAGAGTCAGCGGAAGGACATCCACAATCGTAGGATTCTCCCTGTAGAGCGCCTCCTGGGCACGCGCCGCATCACCGCGGACAATCATCGTATACACGCGCCCCGTGTTGCTCATGTGAAGCAGCTGAAACTCCTCCGGCAGTTTTGGCATCCCGCTCTCGCAAGCCACCTGAATCTTGCAGACGCTTCCCTGAAGATCCGTCAGGGATCTCTCCAGCATAATTTTTCCCCTGTGCATAATTCCCACGTGGTCACAGACATCCTCAAGCTCCCTCAGGTTGTGTGAAGAAACTAAAACCGTCATTTGTTCTTCCGCGACCTCCGACATGATAATGCTCCAGATCTGTCTGCGCATAACAGGGTCGAGACCGTCCACCGGCTCGTCTAAGATCAGCAGCTCCGGTCTGCAGCAGACTGCAAGCCAAAAAGCCACCTGTTTCTGCATTCCCTTTGACAATCTGCGGATGTTGCGTTTTACATTGATTGTCGGAAAAAATTCCTGCAGCCGGTAAAATAATTTATCATCAAATTTCTCATAAATTCCCTGATAAAAGCGCTTCATTTCCAGCGTATCCGCCTGCATAAAATAGAACAAATCATCCGGGATATAGGCAATCTTTCCCTTGACTCTCCGGTTCTCATACACAGGTTCCCCATCGACTAAGACCTCGCCCTCATCCGCGCGGTATATCCCTGTAATATGGCGGATCAACGTGGATTTTCCGGCGCCATTCGGCCCGACTAATCCGTAGATAGCGCCTTTTTTTACCTGCATATCAATCCCATCTAAGGCAGGAAATCCATCAAACTGTTTGCTGAGATTCTTTACCTGTATCACTGCCGTCTCCTCCTTTAGTCAATTTTTCCATTCGTGCCACAAGTTTCTTCTTCTCCACTTCCAGATAGAACAACTCTCTCACCACTTCATCGAACTGCGCCAGAAGTTCCTCCTTCCGGATATCCACAACATCCTTTCTCTCCGCCACAAAAGTCCCTCTCCCGACAGCGGAGTACAGATATCCCTCTTCCTCCAACTCCCGGTATGCCCTCTGTATGGTATTTGGATTGATTGCCAGACTTGACGCTAATTCCCGGACAGACGGCAGCTGCTCATGGGCCTGAAACGAATTGGTTACAACCAGTCTCCTTAAGCCTTCCTTAATCTGTTCGTAAATTGGCTTCGAGTCACGATAATTCAACTGAATCAATGAATTTCCTCCTGTTCTGTGTGTACTATTTTCCTTCATACACTAAACTATAGCATGGCAGTACTCTCTTCTCAATAAAGATAATCCTAGGAAATTCTGAATATTTTCTTAATCTACTTTAAGTACGCACACAGAAGGCGGAATGTATTCTCCACGCCCTCCTTATGGCTCCGCTCATAGCCGTGTGAAGCGTAGACACCGGCTCCAATCAATCCGTGGCGCACATCATAACCTGCGTTCAGCGCGACATCGGCATCGGAACCGTAATGCGGATAAACGTCGACTGCATAATTCAGCTTTTCTTCTTTTGCCGCTTCGATCAGCCCCGTCACCACATCATAATTGTAAGGCCCGCAGCTGTCCTTCGCACAGATGGACACCTGGCGCTCATCGCATTTCAGACCTTCTCCCACACATCCCATGTCGACGGAAATCACCTCTGTGACTCCCTCCGGAATAGAGGCAGCTCCGCCGTGGCCGACCTCCTCGTAAACAGTGATGTGCTGGTATACCATGCGCTCCGGCTCAATTTTTTCCTCTTTCAGATATTTTGCATAGCCGAGCAGAATCCCGACACTCAGTTTGTCGTCTAAAAAACGGCTCTTGATAAAACCTCTCTCCGTCACCGTGGTTCGCGGATCAAAACAGACGAAATCTCCGACGCTGATTCCTAACGCTTCCGTATCCTCCTGCTTTTTTACAAACTCGTCCAGCACGACTTCCATCGCCGGATACTCCCTCTTTGTGTCATTGTACTCTCCGTTCACATGGATGGAAGCATTCGACAACTGGAATGTTCCGGTGAACACTTTTCCCTCTCTCGTGTGAATCCGGCAGTTTTCCGCCTCCGCATTGTTCGGGTTCATCCCGCCGATCGGTGTCACCTTCAAGCTGCCGTTCGACTTAATCTCACAGACCATCGCTCCGAGAGTATCAATATGCGCCTCCAGCATCACGGCGTCATCTTTATTTTTGCCGCCAAGCGCCACCAGAATGCCTCCCTTTACGGTCATCTGCGGCTCATATCCCAGCTTTTTGTACTCTCCCATGACATATTCTGCCACATCCTTTGTAAAACCTGACGGGCTGTCAATTGCCAATATATTTTTTGTCTCCTCCACCATGTAGGATACATATTCTTTCATCTCCATACGCTCTATCCTTTCCATTTAGTTACTTTCCAGGCAATTGCGAAACTCTTGATTTCTAATGAGAAGTTGCGCAATATAGGCATATCAGCGCAGGGTACTTTGGAGCCGTCGGTACTTAGGTGCCGTATTCCGGCACCTTATGTACCGCTACGAGCGACAAGTAGCAAACGCGTGCCCTGCGGGATATTGTCTATATTGCACAATAGGCAATAAAAAACGAATTTCGCAATTGCCTATAATTACTTTTGTCATTTGTTTTGTGCGACACTTGCACACGGTTATAGTATAACGCTTTGCCCTATAGAATTCCACCCTTATTCGCTATTTCAGACATAAAAATGCACCCAGATTTCCGCGCTTCCCTCCGCTCGCCCGGTGGGAGAAAAGCCGCTCTGCATTACAGCAGGTGCAAAGTCCCGCTGTGGCGATATGTTCTTCTAAAACGCCCGCCTCAAGCAGCACAAGCTCGTTGGCACGCCAGAGGTCAAGCTGGTATTTTCCGTCCGGCTTACGGATGAGCAGTTCGCCTTCTCTTCCGCGGAACGCATCCACAAACTGTTCTGCGACGTCAGCGCTCACCTCGTAACAATCCTGACAGATTGAAGGCCCGATTGCGCAGAGCAGCTCCTTGGGGTTCGTGCCAAATTCTCTTGTCATCGCTTCCACGGTCACTTTTCCCATCTTGCCGACCGTGCCGCGCCAGCCGGAATGTGAGAGCCCGATTGCCCTATTTGGGGGGTCTACAAAAAAGAGTGGTACACAGTCGGCAAAAAAAGCCGACAACATCAGTCCCGGCTCATCGGTAATCAGACCGTCCACATCATGATAATCCCGCTCCCGCGTCAGACCGCACCCCGCGTCCGCTCTCGTGACACGCCTCACGTTCGTCGTATGCGTCTGGTCCGTAAGAACAAAATTTTCACAGGAGACTCCCATCGCCTCTGCGATTCTCCGAAAATTCTCCCTCACCGACGCAGGGTCGTCTCCCCTTGTAAAACTTAAATTCATTGTGGAAAAGATTCCCTCACTGACGCCTCCCTCGCGCGTGGTAAAGCAGTGTTTTACCATTCCGCTCTCCCGCAGCATGGGATACTCCAACAGGGTGAGTTCCCCGTACCTTTTTTCTTCTATATTTCCGTCTTCCTTTTTCCAGATCATCTCTTCTTCCTTTCTCACCCCTGATATTCAAACGCATTCTCAATATGCACGATTCTCTCGTCCCCGTAGATTCCCACAACATCAAACCGGCACGCTCTCCCCTGCGAGGCGCCGTGGTAGGTATAGTAATACATCGCAGATTTGCTGATTCTCCTCTGCTTGCTCTTTCCCACCGCCTCAATCGGGTCGCCGCACCTTCCGCTGCTGCGGTATTTAATCTCCACAAAAATCAGCACTCCATTCTTCTGAAAAATTGCATCAATCTCTCCGAATGGAGTGTAGTAGTTCCTCTCTAACAGTTCGTAGCCCTGCTCCGTCAAAAAACGAATCGCCCGAAGCTCGTATTCGCCCCCGATCTGCCTTCTATTCTTTTTTTCTGCCCCCAACTTCTCCTCCTCTATCTCGTCAGACCAAGTTTCCCCTTCATCTTATCCATATCGTCGACAAAGACTAAAATTTCCGCGACGACCTCATAGAGTTCCGGCGGAATCGCATCCCCGATTTCAAGCTTTGACAATGTCGCCGCCAGCTTGTCATCCCGGTAGAACGGCACGTCATTCTCCTTCGCCGTCTCGATAATACGCTCCGCCACCTCACCTTTTCCGGTCGCTAAAATCTTTGGCGCCGTGTCCCCCGGCTCATAGGCGAGCGCCACAGCCGTCTTAGATTTCCCCTTCTCCTGATCTATCTTTTGAAATTGAAATGGTTTAAACTCTTTCTTCTCTTCCATAATCTTCCCCTACGCCCGCACATCAAAGGAATAGCGGTGCACCATACCGGCAGTTTTCCGGTCTTTTTTCAAAAAATCTTCCGTGAAATTCACTTTCTTCGCCTCGTTCGTCACAGAGATTTCACACTGGTATCCCTTCTTCTTCAAACGCTGCTCTAACACCGGAAGGTTCCGTTCAATCAAATCGTAAGCCGCGTCATCCTGCATATAAAAATTGGTCTTGACCTTCTTTGTCGACGGCTGCATCCGCACCGATACATCCGTCGAGCCGAGATGGTTCAAATCCAGATGTAAAAAAGCGGTCAGCTCACCCTCCGGGTCCGCCAGACGCTTCTTATTCGTGTAGACATACAGCTCTGCATTCGCCTGCTGCCCCGCCATCTTCAACGGAATCTGTACATAAGTGTATGCCTGGTTCACCTGGTTCATGAACTCCACATTATTGCGTACATCTGTAATTGTATCCATGGCGGACGACCTGGTGAGTCCCATGTCTTTTAATGCCGTCTCCATCTGCTCCATCCGCCGGCTCAGGTGTTCATAAAGTTCCTGCACCCTGTTCTCTGACTTTAAATCCTTTGGCTTTAAAAGCAGCTCCTGCTCAAGCCCGCTCTTTAAAAGTATCCCGTATTCTTTTCCCGACAGAAGGCGCTTCAACTCCGGGAGAACTGCTGTATCCCCAATCAGATTCTTATTACCCAGCGTACCGTTCTCCACCGCCTTCTGCAGTGTCACGTCCACCTCTTTCAAAAAATCTGTCAACGGCATTTTCAGATTTAAATGCTCCACAATCTCCTCACCCTCGACACTCTGTGCAAACAGATTCGGATTAAGGGCAAGTTCCGGTATCTGACTAAGCTGCTTCGTGAGAGCCGCCGCCTGTTCTCCGGTCAGCAGACTGCCAATAGACCCCTCCGGATAACTGACCTGCTGCACCGTAACTTGCTGCGTTTCTGCCTGCTGCGTTGCTGTAGGCTGCGATGCCGCCTGTTCTGTCACTGCCTGCTGCGCCGCAGCCTGTTGCATCGTAACTTGTTGCGATCCTGTCTCTCCTGCCACTTGTCCGGGCACAACTCCCTGCCCTGCGACCGGCTGTGCCTGCTCCTGCGGACTTCCTCCCGCCAGCAGATGATTCAACTGCACCAGCTGCTTCGCAGAAAAGTCTTTCGTTGCAAAAAGCTCCGGCATCTGATTCATCAATGTATCCAGTTCTTTTACGATGGCGTGCTGATCCATCCGGTAATTTTCAAACTGCGCCGCCATCGCCTCGCTGACCGGGATGCCCGCCTTCGTCATCTGTACGATGGTCTTGCTGTCGATGTTCTCGTTGGCAAGCAGCGTCTTTACCATCTCATTTAAACTATTCCTGTCAATCGGCATCTGCTCCTGCATCATCGTATTGACCATGACAAGATTCTTCTCATTGACCGGAAGTCCCGCCGCCGTCAGCGCCGTCACCAGAGTAGGGTTCTCGATATTACCCAGCCCGCTGTAAGGGCGGATTGCAATCTGAGTACCGTCGTTCGACTTCACCTGAAAAAACATGGACTGTCCCTGACTCAAAGCCAATTTTCCATCCATGCGCGCCGTAATCACCTGACCGTTGCCGAGCGCTAATGTCACCTGACCGTTTTTGATGGAATTGACGGTCCCTTCAAAAATATTTCCCACCGGAAGGTTTTTTAAGCTCGAGACGAGCTGCTGCACACCTTTCATGCCATTTAGGTTCTCCGGCTTTGCGGATACATTCCGGTTGTATTCTCCAAGCATGTCTGAAATCTGCATGCACATCCACCCTTTCTGACGGTACGTCACTGTTACTCTGTTACTATTCACAGCCCCTCCACGCTACATTCGCAATCTCGCACCCTGCGCTCCAAAGCTTGCTTACGCAAGCGGATTGCTCATTTGGTGGAGGTTCCTGCTTCGCAGTCAAATTTGAAACAGGTATGTATCTGCTTACATGCAGGCATGACGCATCTGCATATCTGTTTCAAATTGACTGTGAATAGTAACATTATTCTCCCACAAAATTTTTGATAAAACTTGCCCTGTGAATCGGGGACGGCCCGATTTTTTTCAGGGCGGCAATATGCTCCGCCGAGCCGTATCCCTTATTGGAGGCAAATCCATATTCCGGCATGAGCTTGTCATACTCCACCATCAACCGGTCCCTTGTCACCTTCGCCACAATACTTGCAGCCCCGATGGAAATACTCTTCGCATCCCCCTTGATAATCGGAACCTGACGGATGTCCACGCCCGGAATTGTCACTGCATCATTTAATAATATATCGGGTTTTACCGCCAATTTACTTATAGCCTCCCGCATCGCTTCGTATGTCGCCTGCAGGATGTTAATCTCATCAATGCGGTTCGGACCTGCCATTCCAATCCCGACCGCCACCGCCTCGCGCATAATAATGTCGTAGAGTTCCTCTCGCTTTGCGGCGGTGAGTTTTTTGGAGTCGTTAATGTACAAAATCTTACAGTCCCTTGGCAAAATCACAGCGCCCGCCACGACCGGCCCCGCCAGCGGCCCTCTTCCAACCTCATCGATTCCGCAGATATAACCGCAGGAATCATATTCTTTTTCATACTTTTTCAGCGCTTCGATTCGTTCTAACTCTGTTTGTAGTTTTTTGTAGCGCTTATTTGCCTGCTCCACAAGTTTCTGCACACCTGCCCGCTCGTCTTTTTCATATTCTGCAATAAAAGAAGGCAGCATCTCATCCGGTGCTGCCTTTAATTCTTCCTTAATCAAACCAATTTTCTTCTCGTCCATCTCAAAACCTCCGTTGTGCATTCTCCGTGCTATGGCAGCACACTTCCCATTTCGTCAAACGGATAAATTCTTATCCAGGCGCGCCCAATCAAATCAGACCTTTCAATCAGACCGACGTCCTCCGCCCTGCTGTCCGCACTGTTGTTGCGGTTGTCACCGAGCACGAAATATTCCTCCTCGCCAAGCGTAATTTCTTCCGATGCCATCCCCGCATTCCTGATAACTTCTCTTCCGTAAGATTCTATCAGCTCCTCGCCGTCAATATAGATGATTCCCTGCTCATCGATGCGAACCGTCTCCCCCGGAAGACCGATGACCCGCTTGATATAGAAGGTATCCTCCTCATACCGGTAGGGAAACACCACAATCTCAAAGCGCTCCGGCTCCCGAAAGCAGTAGGTAATTTTATCCACAATCAGATGATCCCCATCCGATAATGTTGGTTCCATCGAAGAGCCCTTTACCACCGTCCGCTGTGCCACATAATGAACTACTACAAATGTAATCAAACCGACGACCGCTAAATATAAAAGAAACTGAAAAAAATCTTTCCAACTCCACTCCATTTTATCTTATGCCTCTTCCCCCGGGAATTCCAGTGTGACAGCTCCGAGTTTACCGCCGCGGAACTCATCAATCAGCAGAGCCGCCGCCTTGCTGTAGTCTAACTCGTTTCCCTTAGAGATGCAGTTGCGGTTCTTTGCAATCTCCTCTAAGAGCTTCACTGCCTCCTGCTGCTCATTGACCTGATAACGCTGGTTTAAAATTCCCGGATAGTAGTCTTTTAGAATCTGAATCAGCTCCAATGCAAGCTCGTCTATATTTAAGATTTCATCTTTGATTGCACCGATTAACGCTAAGCGGAGTCCCACCATCTGATCCTCAAATTTTGGCCAGAGGATTCCCGGCGTATCTAATAACTCCACGCTCTTATTCAGGCGAATCCACTGTTTTCCCTTGGTGACACCCGGCTTGTTTCCTGTCTTCGCACATGCCTTCCCCGCAAATGTATTGATAAAGGTCGACTTGCCGACATTTGGGATTCCCACCACCATCGCACGCACCGGACGGTTTAGGATTCCCCTCTTGCGGTCGCGCTCTATCTTTTCCTTGCAGGCCTCGTTTATGACCTGACTGACCGCCTTCATCCCGCCTTTATTTCTGGAGTCTAAGCAGACTACAAAATATCCCTTTTTCCGGAAAAACTCTGCCCACTCCTGATTTCTTCTGTCGTCGGAAAGATCCGACTTGTTCATCAAAATCAACCGGTATTTATTTTTTCCAAGCTCGTCAATGTCCGGATTGCGGCTGCTCTGCGGAATTCTTGCATCCACAAGCTCGATGACGAGATCAATCAATTTAATATCTTCCTGCATCTGACGCTTTGCTTTCGTCATATGACCAGGATACCACTGAAACTGCATTGCTTCTCTCCTATTCTCTATATAAATCCAAAATCGCTCCAGGATGTAATCCTGTACCATGCTTTTCCGACAATGTACTCCTTCCTGATGCAGCCGATATTGGCATAGCGGCTGTCCTCACTGTTGTTCCGATTGTCTCCTAAAACAAAGAACTCATCCTGTCCGAGCGTAATCTCCTCGGCGGCAAGTCCCGCATCCTCAATCGGGGACACATCCACCTCCTCATGAAACTCCGCTCCATTCACATACACGCTTCCGTTTTTAATCTGCACCGTATCTCCCGGCACTCCCACGACTCTCTTTACATAATAATGGGATTTCTCATTTCCATTCGGCAAAAAGACCACAATGTCGTTTGGCTTGGGATCTGTCAAAAGGTAGAGAAAGCGGTTGACTAAAATCTCGTCGCCGCCCTTTAGCGTCTCTGACATGGACTGTCCAACTACGCTTGTCCTCATTCCGCCGAAATACACCAGCGTCATTGCAATCGCCATGACAATCACAATCTCCCCCGCCCAGATTGCCGCCTCTTTCAGCAGGGGAATATTCACTTTTCTCTTCCTTCGATTGAAATCGAGTCCGCCTCTATGTCTACGCACAACTTTTCTCCTTCTGCTGCAACACCTTATCATAAAGATTTTTATCGGATGGAATTTTCCTATTCTACAAGAAAAGGACAAAGTACCTCGGTACCTGTCCTTTCCTGGCGTTGCTTATTTTACTAATTCTTTTACTTTAGCCTTCTTACCAACACGGTCTCTCAAGTAGAACAATTTTGCACGTCTTACTTTACCCTGACGAACAACTTCTACTTTCTCAACGTTTGGAGAATGTAATGGCCAGGTCTTCTCAACACCGACACCGTTAGAGATTTTTCTAACTGTAAATGTCTCGCGGTTGCTTCCGCCCTGTCTCTTAAGAACTACGCCTTCGAAAATCTGAACTCTCTCACGATTTCCCTCTTTGATTTTACCGTGAACTCTTACAGTATCTCCTACTTTGAATTCAGGTACTTCAGCCTTCAACTGCTCAGCTTCAATGTTTTTAATAATTTCACTTGCGTTCATTTTGTGACCTCCTACTATTTGGATGTTCTTAATGCCCCTATGGCAACAGAGGACCATCTCCTTCTACTCACAACTGTTGTATTATATCATCTTGCCGGAGCAGATGCAAGCACTTTTTTACTCCAGCCAGTAAACTTTTGACTTTGCGAAATAGAGCCCTAACGATTCCTGCAGGTGAATTGACACCTCATTGTCCTCCACTATCTGTCCGAACGGTGTGAATCCCTGCTCTAACTGAAGGTTGATCAGGTAAGTCTCCAATGCTTTTGCAACATTTTTTCTGCGATAAGGCTCTAAGACCATGAGCAGTCCGATACTCCCCTCCTGATGCGTCCCGATAAAACCGGCGAGTTCCTCCCCGAAAAAAGCTCCGTACATCGCCCCTTTTTTCAGGCGCTCCTCCACATAATCCCGATCCACCATCGTGTGATAATGGGCACAGACCATATCGAGCCACGAGACGTCAAGTCTCCTGATTTGCATTCCATTCTCCTCCGTCTCTGCATCCAGCCGATAGAGTCCGGTGATTGGCAGCTTCTCTTTTCTGGTGTAGACAGCCTGCAGACATTTTAATGATGTTTTTAGTTCAAATAGCCGCTGCGCCGGTTCAATCATTTCCTCCTGGTGCAGCACGAGCAGTTCTATCTTCCCACAGCTCTCTTTGAGTTTTTGCAGGCAGCGCTCCCCGCTCTCCCTCTCTTTTGCCGTAAAAAAATATGCCCCGCTCCTCACATCCCGCAGACAGACACATTCCTCCTCGAACAGAATATACTCCGCCTGTCCGCGCGCAATCAGTTCCGTCATATCCGTGTGAAGAAGCTTCTGCCGCTGTAGAAATTCCCGGCACCGCTGCAGCCGCTCATACTTCTCATAGAGATCTGTTCTTCGCTCCCTTGTCCTCCTGATGGACTCCTCCGTGCGCCACTCCATGATTCTGCGCTGATTTCCCGACAGGAGAACATCCGGCACTCTCTTTCCGTGCCATTCCACCGGTCTCGAATACTGCGGATGTTCGAGCAGATGATTGTGAAAAGACTCTGTCTCCGCCGATTCCTCATTGTTGAGTACCCCGGGCACAAGGCGGGAGATTGCGTCTATCATAACCATGGAGGCAAGCTCCCCGCCGGTCAGCACATAATCACCAATCGACACGTAATCGGTTACAATCTCCTCTAACACCCTCTCGTCAATTCCCTCGTAATGTCCGCAGAGAAATACCAGTTCCTCGCTCTCCGCGAGCTCCGCCGCCAGTTTCTGATTAAAAGTCCTACCCTGCGGTGTCACATAGATGGTCCGCGGGCTCGTCTTCGTCCGATCCGCCACAGACTTCCACGCATCGTACACCGGCTGTGCCTGCATGAGCATCCCCGCTCCGCCGCCATATGGATAATCATCCACCTTCTTATGCTTGTCCAGGGTGTAATCCCTGATATTGATGCCCTCGATGGAGAGCAGCCCCCTTTCCACCGCCTTGCCGATAATACTCGTGTTGAGCCCGTCAAGAACCATCTCCGGAAAGAGGCTTAAGATGTAATAATTCATTTAACTACATTCCTTTTTTATTTTTGATTCAATTCACGGAGTCCCGGAAGCAGATGTACTGTCATCTCCCCCTCCTCAATCTTCACGTCGAGCACACAGTCCCTGATGGCGGGAAGCAGCAAATCTTCAGCTCCCGGCTTTTTGATCACATAGACATCGTTTGCCCCCGTCTGCAGAACATCTGTCAGTTCTCCTAACTCCTCCCCCTCGTCGGAGGTGACATGCAGTCCGATCAGGTCTGCGATAAAATACTCATTCTCTTCTAATTTTACCGCATTCTCCCTCGTTACATAGAGTTCTGCCTTCTTGTATTTCTCAATGTCGTTGATGTTGTCGATTCCCTTAAACTTTAAAATGACCAGATTCTTAAAGAATCTGACCTGTTCTATCTCAAGGTCTTTTCTCTCTTTTCCGTTATCTAAGATGACCTGCTTTAACTTCTTAAAACGCGCAGCATCGTCCGTGGTTGGGAACACCTTGACCTCCCCGCGGATACCGTGCGTCGTGGTGATAACTCCGACTTTCAGTAAATCTTCCATTTTTTCGCCTTTCTGTTTTTTGTCCATTTTAACACAATTTTTTCCAAAAGAAAAGCGTCCGCCGGTCCTTCCTAGGGTTGTTTCACGAAGGCCTATCAGTTAATGTTTTGATCTTGTGGCTCACAG
>CAZBUW010000052.1:0-20933 GCA_964495195.1 uncultured Roseburia sp. | reverse complement strand
TGTTACTCAGAATTCTCCGATGCATTAGATTAAAATATAAAGTTGAGATTCTCGGTCGATGTGACCAAATGAAATCCGATAGAATTCAGACCCCGGAACTTTCTATGATAATAGATGGTCTGAATGTGCGGGGCACCCCGCTTCTGTTTTTGCTATTGTAGCATGGAAGAAAAGGTGATGCAAGAAAATTTTTCGAGGCTGATTCGAAAAAAGCTTCAATTTGCAGAAGAAAGGAAAAAGGTACCAATTCAATCTATTATATAATAGAAGTATTAGGAAAAGTGCGTTGTGCGATGGAGGGTGCCTATGAAAAAGAAGATTGTAACGATTGTATTAGCAGCATCTATGCTGATTACGAGTCTTTATACATCGGCTGAGACAGCCAATGCCGCAGATTTAGGACAGAATATCGGGGCGGTTTCCGACAGCGGTGAGAGCGAAGCCCCAATAGACGAGACCGCTTCGTCGGGGGAGAATCTGCCAAAGGAGGCAGAGAGCCCGACTGAAGAGGGCACCGGGGAGGCAGCTCCGCCAAAAGATGAGGCGGCTTCGTCGGGGGAGAATCTGCCGGAATCCCCATCGGAATCTCAGACGGAGGAGAGCGGCCTCCTGCCGGAATCTGCGTCTGAAGAGAATGCCCTCCTGCCGGAATCTGCATCGGAGGAGAGCCAAACCCTGCCGGAATCCACGTCGGAGGAGACCGAAACTCCGGTGGAAGAATCCTTGAACGAGGCATCCCCGAGCAATAATACAACTACAAATAAAGATGACATAGAGACAAATCTGACGGACTCTGCAGAGCCGGAGGAAGGCATATTGGCAGGTCTCTTTTCTGCGGGCAGAATTTCGTCTCACAGTATGTCTAAAATCTATTGGAATCCAAATAAAGAAAACACGCTCTCCGGCACTGGAAACATATTGCAGTATGCGGGGAATGACGACAACAGCGGTTCCACCGCGAGATATCCTGTCCTCACGGCGGAGTCGGTGCTCGAGAGAGCAGCCGCGGAAGCGGAGGTTGTCTGCATGAACTATTGCGGATGCACCGGCGACACGGTAATCGACGCGGGTTTTTATCCGGTTTCCATCGGACGTGAGCCGGAGTATACCGGAAATATCTTTCAGATTACCGGCGGCATTCTGGAATTGGACAATCTGACGTTGGACGGCAGCGACAGCTATGCGGACCGCGTGCTCACCGTCGGGAGGGGCGGTACGTTAAAAATTGGCGAGAGCGTGGGAAATGTGGGTGACAGCTTCTACTTTGTGGAGGCGGCGGCGAATGCCATCGTGCTAGCGGGGGAGCCGGAGAGCAGCACAAAATATAACGTCCAGTTTGCGGAGGGATTTTTTGACAAGGGGAGAGTCACGGTAGAGGAGACCCGGACGGAGGAGGTTTTGTTAGTTGACGCCTCCGTGAGCGGATTGAGGCCGTCTGCCTATTTCTCCGTAAAAAATCTTCCTGCGGGCTGGACCCTCTATCAGAAAAATAACCAGCTCTGGGCAAAGACGCCAATCATTCCGACGCCGCAGCCGCCTTATAAGGAAATCTGGGTCGACGGGGTTGGCGGAGATGATTTTAACAGTGGAAGAGACAGCGGAAGCTGTGTGAAGACATGGGAGCGGGCGTATGAACTCTGCCTGGAGAAACTCGGTGGGAACGGGACAATCTGTGTCGCAGGGACAGTCACAATTTCCGACGGGGTTGCGGAGATGGACGGTGTTACAATCAAGAGGGCAGAATGGTTTACGGGTGTGCTTTTTACGATTGAATCGTCGGGTGCTATGAAGATAGGAAAAGGCGTGAGATTTGAAAAGGAAGAGGAGGAAACCGACGATGAGGACGAGGATGACGATGAGGAGAATCTCATTGCAATCAACAGCGCGGGGGCGTTAGAAATAGACAAATCGGCAGCAATCGAGGAGCTGATTGCACTAAATAACCGTGCGGAACCGCTGACACTGACCGGAAGCGGAGCGGGTACGTTTCACATATCGGCGGGCGGAGATTATACAGAGGGCGATCTCATTGTAAAAAATGGGGTGAATCCGGTGGTTTCGCTCGAGATTGGAAAGTATGCGCTCAAGGCAGTGCAGGAGGATTCCTACCTGTATATTCCGCCGATTGTATATATCGATGGCGCGGCGGGGGACGACAGCCGGGATGGAAGGAGCACGTGGAACGCTGTGCGCACATTGAAGCGGGCGGCAGAACTCGCGATGCAGTATACGACGGGCACGCTGGTAGTGTCGGGCGGGCCGATTGTCATAAGCGATGCGGATGAGGTGCTCGACCCGAATCTGCTGATTCAAAACAATCCGGGCTATCACGGCGATCTTTTTCAGGTGACAGATAAAACGCTGAAGCTCTATGGAAAAGTATATGGAAATATCGCCGCAGAAGGAACCGGAAAGGTGTATTTTAACGGAGAAAAATCAAACGGAACCATCACGTTGTCCGGGAATGCGTCCTTTGAGATGCGGGGCGGAACGTGGCAGGGTGCGGTGACGGAGGAAGAAAATGCAGCAATTGTGCACACAAATGGAAAAATTCAGGGAAGTATCACCATGCAGGGTGGAACTTATCTGCTTCAGGGAGGAAAGGTCAAGGGTGAGATATCCCTTTTCTCCGGGACACCGGAACTTCGGATGGAGGGCGGAACCATAGACGGACAGGCCAGTGTGCGTGTGGGAAACTTTTTAATGACCGGAGGAACCGTAAAAGGGACGGGAGTGACACTGTTTGCATCAAAGGCTTCGTTCAGTCTGTCGGGTGGAAGCCTCACAGGATGTTCTAGAGCGGTAGAGGTATCCGCCGGAACTTTTACAATGACAGGAGGAAGTATTTCTGCAAAGACGGATGCGTCTGCAAAGACAAATGCTCTTGTCTTAGAAGAAAAAGGAACTGCTTTTGTGTCGGGCGGAGAGATTCTGTCAGGGGAGATTCGGGTGGGTGGAAGCCTTCATCTGGGAGGGACTCCGAAGATTGTCCCGGCGCTCGTCCTCTCTGACACAAGATATCCGGTGCAGCTCGACGGGGTCATCCCGTCGGAATACCGGTACAGACTTGATTTTGCAGGGGACTATCTGACTCTGTCGGCGGTGACGGTGGATGCGGTGGTCGGAAGCAGCGCTGCCCCGGCGAGACTGTCGCAGTTTTCAATGGATGAGGAAGCCTCTATCATGCTCGAACTCTCTGAAAACGGAGACAATGTGCAGATGACAAAGGGGGAGGACCCGGTCGGCATCTATTGGGACGGTACGAACGGCGAGGACGGAAGAGAAGGGGATTCCCCGGGGGAGGCAGTCAAGACATTTGAGAAAGTAAAGAGCCTGCTTTTGGAAAAGTATGCGGATGGGGAGGAATATGACGTCTATGTGTGCGGAGAGGTAAAGCTGAACAGGTGGAGCACGGATGTCGTATTGGAGTTCAAGGAGAGTGAATTTCCGTGGAAGCCTAAGATAATACGCTATTTCGGTTACAACGGATGTATGTTTAAGTCGGAGGGACGCTCTGCGAATCTCATATTAAGGGATATCGTAATCGATGGAAACGGCAGGACGGAGAGCGATGCAATGATAGATGTAGGAGATCTGACCTACGCCGAGTACGGTCTGGTCATCGAGGACGGAGCCGTTCTGCAGAACAGTGTGGGAAGCGTTATCGAATGTTTTCGCGCGAATCTTTATCTCAAGGGTGGGATTATTCGCAACAACGCTGGAAAGCAGGGAAATTCATATGGACTTGTCGACATTTCGCAGGGTAAATTTTATATGTCGGGAGGACTGATAGAGAAGAATCAATCATCCTATGCAATTATAGATTGTGGATTTTCTAGTACGACGGAAATTACCGGAGGCACCATACAGGAGAACGAAGGGGGAAACCACTTTTGGGGATGGGGCACTTGCACAATCACTGGGGGACTTTTTCAAAATAATAAGGGCAATTATGGGGGAGTATTGTGCATGACGCAGTCGGATATGACGATCACGGGCGGAACGTTCCGGAACAATACTGCGACAGAGGGCGGCGGAGCAATCTATCAGGGGCAGGAGGCGCATCTCGAGGTACTCGGCGGGACATTCGAGGGAAATGAGGCGCCTTTTGGAGGGGCGATTTATGTCTCGACGGATCAGGATACAAGCGATGTTTCATTGTGGCAGAGTCTCACAATCTCCGACTGTGAGATGACAGGGAATGTCGCATCCGAAAATGGGGATGACATCTATTTTGTGCAAATAGGTCAAACGTCCTATACGACGTCAAAAAATGTTTCAATCGGGAACGTGCAGCAGAATCTGAAAATCTGTCTGGGAAGACTCAGGACGAACGAGCTGGTATCGCTTGCCCTCTCCTCAACAATTACAAATCCAACTACAAAAATCATGTTGGAGGTCGATCCTGCCTATGCGGGATTTGGAGATGTCGTCGTCAGACCGGACGGGAAGAATGTCACGGACGCCTCCCAGTACATCCGCAATTTTGTTATCTCGCCGGAGAGCGGATATACGCTGGTTCCGTCCGGAAAAAATATCGTGCTCGGGCAGGCGTACTATGTGGACGGGGTGAACGGAGATGATTCCAACACCGGAAACCGGCCGGCAAACGCGTTTCGGACGATAGAAAAAGCAATCGAAGAGCTGGGAAGTCAGGCGGGCAGCATCTATGTGTGCAACACTGTCACGGTCGCAGGCGGGACGGTAAGCTGGACATTGGATGCCACCCAAAACATCACCCGCTATACAGGCGGCACGGATGCATTCACCGGACCTATGGTTGAAATTCTGGACGGTGCGACGCTCGAACTGCACGGTGTTTCACTCTATGGAGCTCTCTCGGAGGAAGATACGGAGGATAACTATATTTTAAGGCAGGGCGGAACGCTTAAGATGGACGGTACAAGTTTCTGCAGCAATGGAATCCTGTGGCTTGCGGATTCCCATGTGATTGAGGTGAGCGGAACTGCGGGAGAACTGCTCGCAACTGTGGAAAAAGATAATCCGAAGGAAGCGGATGTCATTGCAACTTACGAAGCCGGGGGAGGGGATGCGGCGGATTTTCGTCTATCCTCCGCAATGGCGGGATTTGGATTGGAGGCAGATACAGACAGCGTATACTTATCCACTGCGGGAGAAATCTATGTGGATGGAGTCGCCGGATACGATGGAAACAGTGGATTGACGGTAGATAAGCCTGTGAGGACACTTGCGGCAGCCTATACAAGACTTCAGGGGACAGGCGGAACGATCTATGTCCTAAATACGGTCTCTATCACTGCGGATACCGTTCTCACAAAATGGAGCTGCGCTGTCGGCGCAACGGAAGTAAAAACAACGGGGGCAGTGCGGATACTCCGCTATGCGGTCAATCAGGCAACGCTTTTAAAGGTGTCAGGCAGCACTCTCACCCTCTCCGGTATCACCGTGGACGGGGCGGGCAGCGCCGCAGCCGGCAATCAGTCCGCTCTCGTCACAGTTGAGACGTCCGGTATCTTAAGGCTCGAAGGCGGAGCGGTCTTAAGCAGCAACCAGAGCAGCGGGATTGGCGGAGCAGTCTATAACAAAGGAACTACATATATAGGCAATTGTACGATCAAAGATAACGAAGCGGCGAAGGGGGATGGCATTTATCACGCAAGCGGGACGGCGGAGCTTACCATCACAGATCCAAAGGCGGACGTGAGGGATGAAATCTATCTAGGGACAGGGGCGTATCTAAATGTCGGTGTCGCGCTTTCGGACGGGCGCACCTATGCGCTCAACCTCGATTCTGCCGATGCGGCGGAGGGACGGAAGATAGCGGTTCTTGCCCGTTTTGCGTACGGCTCCGGCGGGGCTCTCGCGGAGGCAGACCATTTTGCAATCTCAAAGGAGGCGACAAAGCGCGTCCTCGAGGAAAAAGATGAAAATACGCTCGTCCTCGCGGGCGATTTCGAGGTCACCGTAAGCAGCACAGAAATTTTTGCGGAGGCGGAGACGGAGGTTGTATGCAACGCTGTCCCGCGCAATGCAAAAGCTTCACAGATGAACGTGCGCATCACAAAGAATGGAAAAGAGATAGAATGTCAGACAAAGGACTACAACCGTTATAAACAGATTCGGATTCCGGTCACGGAGGAAAATGCGGGGACTCTAAAACTCACCTTCACCTATGGTGCGGCAAGCGTCGAAGCGGAACTCATCCTCTCAACCTATGCAGTGGTCTATCAGGACGGTGCGGCAAGCCTTGTCGCGCGACCGCAGGAGGCGGGAAGTGACGGCATGCACAGAGACAGTGCGTGGATTCATGTCTGCAATGGTGCAAACGAGAGCAGGACGTTTTCCGTTGGGGAGATGATAGCCTCCTACAAAGACGGTTCCGAAGTGGAGATAGACAACAGTAAGGTGTCGGTCGACATGGCGGATGCCACCCGGTATCTCGGGATTGACATGGCGCCCGACACCACACTTGACGCCGGGGAGGAGAGCTATATTCCGATTGAGCTCTTCAACGGGAATGCCATCAAAGAGCAGAAAAACGGAACAATTACACTCGCGGATGTCACCTACGGAGATAGTTTGACGACAATGTCCTTAGATTTTGTGACCAGACCTGTCTCAAGGGTCAGAGTCAGCCTGAATTTAGATGACGAACCGGATTACAATGCGGAAGTCTCCGCTTGGAACGATAAGACGGGGGAGCGAACGAACCTGACGTTAAACCGGAGTGGAAAGCAGGAGCAGAACTTCTTTACAAGGATACGGAGTCTGTTTGCAGCGCCGGACAACAGCTATTACGAGGCGGAGGGGCTCGCGGAGGGCACCTACTACATTTTTGTAGACGGGGAGAACACCGGAGTGACGTTCGATTTGAGTAAGAGCGCCGTCGTCACATCCGAGATTGACCGTTACCACATCTTCTACGAGACCGACGGCGGAACTTTAGCGGACGACGCCCCGGAGCTGTATATCAAAGGAAAGGGAGTCGCAGAACTTCCGGTTCCACAGAAGCGGGGAGTAGGATTTGCGGGGTGGTATGACAACAGAGACTGCGAGGGCACACCGCTCTCGTCAATCGATGCAGCCAGAAGCGGAAGGCTCACGCTCTATGCGGCATGGGAGACGGCGCAGGAATTTTCCGTCGGACTCACACAGAACAGCTATCTCGTAAAAGACGGAGGAGCAGCAGCGGTCTGCGCTGAGATAGCGGGAACGCCTGTGGAGCAGGTTGCAGTTTCAGTTATCGGAGGCGGCGCTGCGGATGCGGAAGACATCACGGAGCAGTGCATCATCGGTGCATCCGGAAATTATAAGATAATCACAATTCCGGTTTGGAAGGAGCGGACAGGGACTTATCGACTCCGCTTCTCCTATGGAGGAAAACAGATTGAGAAGGACATTGTTCTCTCCGCATATGAAATTACATATGCAAACGGGCAGGATGCGCTCATCGCACAGGCGCAGGAGGACGGCATTGACACCATCCACACCGACACCGCATCCGTCACAATCTACAACGGATACAAAGAGGCAAAGACATTTACGGTGGGCGAGCCGGAACTGTCCTATCAGAATCATACGGACGAACCGAAGATTGCGAACCTTTTTGTGGAGAAGAACATGGAACCGGCGAGCACAATGAAATACTTTGGACTTCAGTGGGATGCGCAGAGCAGGGAGATTTTGGGCGGTGGGACGGAGACCTTCACGCTCACATTTTCCAACGGCGACCGGCTTACCGACAATCGGGAGGGAACGCTTCTGTTAAAAGGAGCCGCATTAGGGGAAGACTGTGCAGATATCGAATTATCATTTTGCACGAAGGCAATCACGCGTCTGCAGATGGCAGGAACCTACAATGATGATGCAAAAGAGGATCTTGTCCTCACGCTCTGCCGGAACGGCGATGAGGTGTGTCAGCTTGTCAATATCATCGGCGAACATCCGACTGCCGAACAGTGGTACAAGGCGGCGTCAGGCAAGCTGAGCCTCCGCTACAATTATCAGATTACCGGGCTCGCCGCCGGGACTTACGATCTTTTTGTCAATGGAAAAGACTGCGGCAGAAAGATTACAATTGTCGAGGGAAGCGTTGAAAAGGACAGTGTTTCGCTGTACTCCATCACCTACAACACGAACGAGGGAGTTCTGCCGCAGGATGCTGCTTCTTATTATATTGCGGGAGTCAGGCAGGAACTTCCGATTCCGGAGAGAGACGGATTTGAATTTGGCGGATGGTATCTCACGGAAAGCTCTGAGGGGAACGGCATGGATGCCATTGAAAAAGATTGGAAGGGAGCACTCACCCTCTATGCAAAATGGAATGTTCCGACTCCGGTCTATGCGGTCTCACTCGAGCCGACACAGACGGCGCCAATCACCTCCGACCCGGGTCATCTGATTTACGATATCGCATTTGTCGGCGGGATTGCCATCCTGATGCGCATGTTCAGTGCTGAGCGCGAGAACGGTATGGATGAGGAGGAGAAAGAGCGCCTCGTCCGCGAGATTATCCGCCGCGCGAAAGGCAGGGGAATGCTCTTAAAAATTTATGCGCTCTCTAAGATATTTGTCATCCTGCTCTTCTACCACACCTTGGGCGTGAAGGAGAGGACGACGACAGCCGTTTGATGACGGAGTTTTTTCCGGCTAGGCAGAAATGGAAATCTGTTGTAAAATAGGGCAGGAAAAAAAGACAATCAGAGAAATAAAGGAGCAAAAAATGGGCATTGTAGTAATAGGTGCAGTATTTGTAGACATCAAAGGGTTCCCGGAATCCCAATACATTCCGGACGGCAGAAACGCCGGTAGAGTCGAGTATATCCACGGGGGTGTCAGCCGGAATGTCGTGGAGGACATCGCCAATCTGGAACTTAGACCTACATTTGTAGGAATTGTGGATGAGAGTGCGCTCGGCGCAGATGTTGTAAAAAAGCTAAAGAATCACAAAGTAAATACCGATTATATGAAAGTCGTACCGCAGGGCATGGGTACATGGCTCGCCATTTTTGACAACAACGGAGATCTTGCGGGCTCGGTCTCCCAGAGGCCGGATTTAAGGCCAATTCTTCAGACCTTAGAGGAAAAAGGCGATGAGATTTTCGCGGAGGCGGACTCCGTTGTCGTCGAGATTGACATGGACAAAGAGATTATTAAAAAAACAGTACAGCTCGCAGAGAAATATAATAAGAAGCTTTACGGCGTGGTCAGCAACATGACGATTGCGGTGGAGCGGAGGGACTTCCTGCAGAAGTTCGACTGTTTCATCTGCAATAAGCTCGAGGCTGGGATTTTTTTCACCGATGATTTTGAAAACATGACGCCGCAGGAACTGCTTCCGGTGCTTGTGCAGAGAGTCAGACAGGGAAAGATACCGGCGATGATCGTCACCTTAGGAAGCGAGGGTGCGGTCTATGTCGGCAGGGACGGAGAATCCGGGTACTGCGCGGCGAAAAAGGTCATTGTCAAAGATACCACGGGAGCGGGGGACGCCTTCTGCGCCGGGGTGGCGAGCGGACTCACCTACGGGAAGACGTTGGAGGAGGCGTGTGAGATTGGAAGCCGGCTGGCGGCATCCGTCATTACGACGTCCTCCAACGTGTGCCCACGATTTTTACCGGAAGAATTGGGAATTGAACTAATGTAATCGAAAAACCTTCCGATAAATATTGTAGAAAATCAATTTTTCAAAAAAAGAAAGGAGATGCCGTTATGCGTATAGAAGCATATAATCAGGTCGCACAGATTTATAAGACTGCCCAGTCTGCATCAACACCTAAGGCGAGCGCAGCGGGGAAGAAGACGGACGAAGTCCAGATTTCCCAGACCGGACGAGATTATCAAATCGCAAAACAGGCAATCGCAGAAGCATCCGATATCAGAGAGGACAGGGTGGCTGAATTGAAGGCTAAGATTAATTCAGGAAGCTACAGCGTCGATACGGAAGATTTTGCAAATGTGTTACTGGAGAAATATCAGACATTAACAATGTAAAGTGAGGGTAAATCGTGGCTAGTTTAATGGAAGATCTTTTAGATGTCTTGGAAAAAGAGAGACAGCAGTACTTGGAGTTGAGTGAACTCGGGGAGACCAAGAGAGATGTGATTATTCATAATAAGATTCCGGAATTACAGCAGATTACGGAGAAAGAGCAGGAGGCGGCGAGCGTCCTCGCAAACCTCGCGAAGAGAAGAACACAGGTCTTGACCGATATGGCAACAGTTCTGGGGAAAGATCCGGAGCAGATGACGGTCCTGAAGATGGTTGGATATTTAGAGGGGCAACCGGAAGAACAGGCGAAGTTGTCACAGATGCGGGAGAAGCTTTTGGAGGCGGGAACCCGCATGGCTTTGTTAAACGAGCAGAACCAGACACTTTTAAAACAGGCGATGGAAATGGTAGAATTCGACCTCACCCTGTTGAAGAGTATGCGGCAGGCACCTGAGACTGCCAATTATAACAAGGACGCCTACACAACGGGCGAATTGTTGGGCAGCAGTGGCTTTGACGCCAAACAATAAGATGAACAGAGAGGAGAAGAGGTCATGGCAAACAGTTTTGGGAGCCTGTATATTGGGGCATCAGGTTTGAGAAATAGTCTGAATGCTTTAAATATTACATCGAATAACCTGGCGAATGTGGACACTGGCGGTTATGTGCGCCAGCAGGTTCGCTTTGCCGATGAGACATATAATACGTTCGACAAGACGGCTGCAATCAGTAATCAGCAGGCGGGTCTGGGCGTTACCATCAGCGACGTCGTTCACGCCAGAGATGTCTTCCTCGATAAAGCATATCGTGCGGAAGTCGGAAGGCAGGCGTTCTACGCAGCCTCTTTTGAGGCTTGCGACGAAGTATATACATACTATCAGGAATTGGATGGACAGTGTTTTCAGGATGGATTAGAAGATTTCTGGGTTGCGTTTCAGGAGCTGGCAAAGGACCCGGCGGACAGCATCAATCAGAATCTTGTTGTCCAGAAGGCGAGCCTGTTCTTGAGCAGAACACAGGCGGTCTACTCCGGATTGAAGAACTATCAGTCCAACATCAACAAACAGATTTCAGATGATATCGATACAATCAATGAATTGGGAAAGACCATCTATCAGTTGAACCTCGACATCCAGAAGATTGAAGCGGGAGGCGTCGAGACGGCGATGACATTGCGTGATCAGAGGGATAACTGCCTCGATCAGCTGGCTTGCTATGCCAACATTTCCTACAAGGAGCTGTCCGACGGCATCGTAAAAGTGTGTATCGAGGGACAGGATTTCGTCACGTCAGACAAATGTTATGAGATGGGCAAGCAGGTGGATAAAGTCACGGATTTTATCACACCGTATTGGCCGTATCTCTCCGATGAGAGCGCAGGCAAGTATGTGAGCGTGTTTGATTTGTCGAGGGAAGTCTCCTCCGAGAACAACACCGACATTGGTGAATTGAAAGCGCTTTTGTTTGCAAGAGGTGACCGCTTTGCAGATTATACGGATGTGGAAGGATTAGATGCCGATACCTTTAACAAGACCACATTAGATCATGTGGCGACCGGCGATTCCGTAATGCTTATGGCGGAGGCGGAATTAGATAAACTGTTCCACAATATAATTACATCCATCAATGATTTGCTCTGCCCGAACACGACGGCAGGGGAAGCGGGACTCACCACACCGGTGACAGGAACTTATACCGAGAATGGTGTGACAAAGACGATGACAATCACGGCGGATACGGTGATTCTGGATGCGCAGAACTGCTGTGTCGGATCGGATGAGAAACTGCCGCCGCAGGAGCTGTATACGAGGATAGGCATACAGCGTTACAAGACGGTGACGGGGGATGACGGCAACACCTATTATGTATATAACGAGGAAGATACCTCGGATGAGACGAAGATGTATACAGTCAGCGGTGTTACAGTGAACGAGGAACTTAAGAAACTGGGATCGCTCCTGCCGCATCTGAATCAGGATAAGACAGATATCTCCCAAGCGACAGTCAGCTACTCGCTCGGAGAGCAGCTTGCTTCCATCTGGGACACCAAAAAGATTACATTGAACCCGAATGATACGGGAAGTTATACGTTTGCAGATTATTATGCGGCGATGATTGGCGAGATGGGAACACTCGGTTCTGTCTACGATACGACGGCGACCAGCCTTGCGGGAACAGCGACGACAGTCGACAGTCAGAGGCAGCAGGTCATGGGGGTATCGTCCGATGAGGAATTGACCAACATGATTAAGTTCCAGAATGCATACAATGCGAACAGCCGGTTTATGAATGTAATCAATGAGATGATAGAGATATTACTGACACAATTAGGATAGAAAAAGAGGTGAGACAATGCCATCAACATTTTTTGGATTGACAATAGCGTCCTCGGGACTCAGCGCCTATCAGGCGGCGTTGAACACGACGGCGAACAACATTTCAAATGTGCAGACAGAAGGATATACGAGACAGGTGACAAACCGGGAAGCATCCGGAGCAATTCGTGTCTATCAGAGGTATGGTACGGCAGGAACCGGTGTGACGGTTACGTCCATTACGCAGACAAGAAACGAATATTACGATACAAAGTATTGGTTCAACCAGTCTTCACTCGGTTTATATGAAGTCAAGTTAGGATATTTACAGCAGATTGAGAACTATTTTATCGATGATGATACCGCAGATGGCTTCTCCACAATCTTCAATAAGATGTTCAATGCGCTCGACACCTTGAAGAACAATGCGGCGGATTCGAGCACGAGAGCACAGTTTATTTCCACGGCACAGAATTTCTGTACATACTTCAATTCCGTTGCCAATGGGTTGAGCCAGATTCAGGACGACTGTAATCAGGAAATCAAATCTACCGTGGACAATATCAATTCTATCGCAGAAAAGATTGCACTTCTCAACAAACAGATTAATGTGATTGAGGTGCAGGGCGGTTATGCGAATGAACTCCGCGACCAGAGAGCGCTCTTGGTCGATGAACTCTCGGCGATTGTTCCGGTTACGGTGTCAGAGGTTCCGGTGACAAATTCAAACGACCCGGAGATGCAGGTGGGATCGAATTATTACACGGTAAAGATTAATGGTGAGACGTTAGTCAGCACCTATGAGTACGAGACGCTGACCTGTTATGCACGGGAGAATAAGATTAACCAGACGGATAATGAAGGACTCTACGATGTCTTCTGGACATCCACAGGCAATAAATTTAACGTGACAGGCTCCAATATGTCCGGTACCCTGAGAGGTCTCTTTGATATCAGGGACGGTAACAACGAGGAGAATTTTAGCGGGATTGTCGCAACGACAAAGACCTCCGCGGTGAATGGCACAACAATCACGGTGACGAACCCTTCCATTACAAATATCAATGCCATATCAATGGCGGAGGAGGGCATCATCACCATCAACAACAAGGATTACAACTACGATGAGTTTTCATTTGAGACAGATGCCAATGGCAAAATCACCTCGTATACGTTTAAATTGGAAGATACGTTAAACGAGGCGGAAGTCGCAAAGATGGCTGGAAAGCAGGCATCCGTAGGCGTTTCACTCGACACGATGGGAATCCCTTACTATATGTCGCAGATGAACGAATTTTTGCGCTCGTTCTGCTCCATGTTCAATGATATCATGTTAAAGGGGGAGGACTTGAACGGTCAGAGCACGGACTATTACTCGTTCTTTACCTGTGAGAATCTTCAGGGGACAGAGTATGTATATGAGGATACAAGCGCATACAACGGTACTACAATCGGGACAACTTCGAGCAGTTATTACAAACTGACTGCGGGCAATATCGTGGTTTCCAATACCTGTCGGAAGGACCCGTCCAAGATTCCGACAACGGTGGACACCGACACGGACAAGGGCGTGGATGCCTACGATCTCGTGGAAGAACTCGCCAAGTTAAAGAGCGACACCGTTGTATTCCGCAATGGCTATGCGGATGATTTTCTTTCCTGTATTTATTCCGACATTTCCGTGGATGCACAGGAATGCCAGATTTTTTATAACAATTACAATAATATTGCAACGACAATCGATAACTATCGAACTTCAATATCGGGGGTGGACGAGGATGAGGAGGCACTCGATCTCGTCAAATTCCAGAATGCTTACAACCTCTCTTCTAAGATGGTATCCGTTCTCGCGCAGGTTTATGACAAGCTGATACAGGAGACAGGTGTATAAAGGAGGCAAATCCTCCCCTCACTCGGAGGGGGTTCGGTTTTGGCTTCGCAAAAATAAAGGAGGATTATAGATGCGTGTTACAAATAATATGATGTTGGGAAAAACAGTAGGCAACATCAACTCGAACAAATCCAAGCTGAGTTATCTGAACAATCAGATGACCACACAGAAAAAGATTGCACGCCCTTCTGAGGATCCGGTCGTAGCAATCAGAGCACTCCGCCTGCGAAGCAGCTTAAGCGAGATTGACCAGTATTACGACAACAACATCCCGGATGCGGAATCGTGGTTAGAGGTCACGGAGACCGCATTGAAAAATATGAACAAGATACTGACAGACATCCGCAGCCAGTGTGTCAGCGGTTCAAACGATCCGCTTGAGCCGGAGGACAGAAGTACAATCTACAAACAGCTTCAGGCACTGCGCGAGCAGGTTTATTCAGAGGGCAACAGCGACTATGCCGGAAGAACGGTGTTCACCGGTTACCGGACCAACAGTACGCTCACCTTTATGGAGGACGAGACGGAGACAAAGTATACAATCAATCAGCCGTTTTCGTTCGAGGATATCGAAGAGTACCGCTATTATACCGGTGAGGTGACGGTTCCGACTACCAAAGCGGAGGTGGATGCGACAAATGCGGATACGATTCCACAGACAGATGTCACAACCTTCGACCGAATCCGCTTCCCGTATGATCAGATTACAGAGGGACTGACGGACAAAGATGGGACAACCCTGACAAATCCGGTGACCTTATCTTACCAGCCTGCCGACAGGACGCAGGCGGCGGTCGACTACAATGTGAATGTCTATGAGACAGTGGAGGAGTGGCAGGCGGCAAGCGCGGCGAACGCTGCCAATGATAATAAAGATGAACTCTACATCAACGAGGGAGAGGCAGTTTTTATCAAAGAGACCGGGGAGATGGTTTTAAGCAGAGAACTGTCGTCCGCAATGAAGAACAGTTATGCAAGTTTTGACGTCACCTATACGAAGACGGGATTCGACGAGGGGGAGTTACGGCCGGAATACTACTACAACTGTACTTACCGTGCCGTTGACGGCACCAATACCAACTATCAGAAATACGAGCTGAACGATGACGGAAGCTACAAGGTAGATGCCAAAGGGGCTCTCATAACCGTAAATCAGGATATCAACTATATCATTGCAAATAATCAGACGTTGACGGTGAACACGAATGCGATGGATGTCTTCGACGCGGACATCGGCCGTGATGTGGATGAACTGTTGAACACCGTGGAGAAGGCAATTGCGGCGAATGATAAAGTGACGCAGATTGAAAATATGATGAAGGAAGAGCAGTATTCGGACGACGAGTCACAGGCGAACCTCCAGCTGTGGTTAGATGCGGCAAAGAGGGAAGCGGACTACGCGGACGACAATATGCAGAAGTTGTATGACAGCTATATCGGCAAGTTCGACGGCTATATGTCACAAGTGAACTTAGCGCTCACGAACAACGGATGTAAGGGGGACAGCCTCGAGATGACAAAGAACCGTGTAGAGAACCAGCAGACGACATTGGAGGAACTCAAATCGAGCAACGAGGACCGTGAACTCTCGGATGTCATCATCGACTACACGGCAGTGTACACTGCATATGACGCATCCCTTCAGGCGGCAAGTTATCTGAACAAGACGACATTGTTGAATTACATTTAAAATAAGAAGAGAGCGAGTATATCGCTCTCTCTTTCGCTAAAAATAAGAAAGGAAAAGGCAAAGAGATGAAAGCAGAGACAAGATTATTTGGGGCGATTGACATCGAGGATGACAAGATAATCAGAATAGAAAGTGGAATGATTGGCTTTCCGGATATGCAGAACTTCGCATTGATTTTTGACGAGGAAAAGGGAAAAGAGACAAAGGTTATGTGGCTGCAGTCCATGGATGATCCGCAGGTCGCGTTTCCGGTGATGAGACCGGAACTCGTCATGCCGGAATACAATCCGACGGTCAACGATGAAGTGTTAGAACCGCTCGGAACAATGACGGACGAGAATCTTTTTGTGGTTGTGACAGTGACGGCAGTGCCGGATGTGAAAAAGAATTCCGTCAATCTGAAAGCGCCGATCATTATCAATACGGAGACGGGAAGAGGGTGTCAGATTATCGTGGAGGACGATTACCCCGTAAAATTTAATATCTATCAGGCGATGGAAGAGAAAAAAGAGAAAGCGGGGGAATAAGCATGCTGGCATTGACAAGAAAAAAGGGCGAATCATTAGTCATCAACAACAACATCGAGATTACCGTATTAGAGATTAGAGGAGATCAGATTAAACTCGGCATCACCGCGCCAAAGGAAGTTCCAATCTACCGCAAGGAGGTCTATCTCCAGATTCAGGAGGAGAATAAGGCGGCGGGAAGCGCGGCGGACATCGAGGCGTTAAAGAATCTGCTCTAGTGAGGTTAATTCCGGAGAGAAATAATCCGATATAACTGATAGAAAACGTAATCAATGTTATCACACGGAGGTGGCAGGGCAATGGAGATTAGTAAGATTAAGAGCGACGCGGCTATGTCGTATCAGGGAAGTACGACAGCAGCGCCGGCAAGAAATGTAGCAGAGACAGCGTCCACAGGGGATGCCAGGGACTTTAAAGCGGAGCAGCCGGCAGCAGAGTATGAGAAGCAGGACGGTCGGAGTGCACCGGAGGAAGGACAGACGGTAAGCAATGCACATTTAAAGAGCGCGGTCAATGAGATTAACCGCCAGATGAAGAATTCCGAGGCAATCTTTGGGATTCATGACGAGACGAACCGCGTCACGATCAAGATTGTGGATAAGACGACGAAGGAAGTTATCAAAGAATATCCGCCTGAGGAGACGCTCGATATGATTGCCAAGGTCTGGGAAGTGGCTGGCATTCTGGTGGATGAGAAGCGTTAAGCAGTAAGAAAGGAGAGAGTCATATGGCAATTCGCATTACGGGATTGAATTCAGGATTGGATACTGAGACAATTATCTCAGCATTGGTATCCTCCTACAATTACAAGACCAACAAATATAAGAAAGCACAGACAAAACTTTCCTGGAAACAGGATGCCTGGAAAGCTTTAAACACCAAAATTTACAGCTTGTATACAAGCGTTGGCAATTACAGATTTACCTCTGCATATAACATGAAGTCGGCGACATCGTCTGACAGTACAAAAGTTTCTGTTTCAGCAAGTTCTTCCGCTGTAAACGGCTCTTACAGCATTCAGGTGACGAAGCTTGCAAAAGCAGGATATCTGACAGGAGGAAAACTTGCGAGCAATACGACAACTAGTACGACGCTGGCAGAACTGGGGTATACAGGCGGCGACGGAACAATCAACGTGACACACGGGGACGGTACCACGACGGCAGTGAAGGTAAGTCAGGGGACGACCGTAAGCTCCTTCATTACTTCCCTGAAGGATGCAGGATTGAATGCAAGTTATGACGAGACGAACAAACGTATTTATGTAAGTTCAAAGACAACAGGTGCCGAGAATGATTTCACATTGACGGGTGGAAATGTAGATGGAGTGAGCGCGCTCTCCAAACTTGGATTGAATGTCAACTCAGATGCCACCAATGCGACTTATACTTCCTACACACAGTATATTACAGATGGGGATACTTCAAGCAGTGCAATCTCAGCCAATGTGATTGCGGCAATCAATGATTACAATGCGGCAAAGGAAGTATATGACAAGGCGAGTGCACAGAATAGCAACCTGTCGGCAGCATATTCTTACGCTTCTGCATACTCTGCGATGCAGAAGGCACTTGAGAGCACAGGGATGTCTGCGACTGAGAAAGAGAGTTTTGTAAAACTTTTGTCCATGACACCGACACAGAGGGTGAACTCTGTCATGGATGCTTCCGGCAACATTTACACAAAGAGTGCGAAGGATGGCGACGGCAATGATATCTTTACCTATACCGATGCCTCCGGCAACAAGAGTTACCTCACAGGTGTCACAAGTTACACGGATGGAACCAATACCTATACGTTGAATGACGACGGCACCTATACAGACGGTTCAGGCAAAGTTTACAAGAGGACAGCGGAGCAGGATGCGGATGGCAACTACTACTATGAGACGGAGGACGGAAGCTCAAAAGTTGCAATTAGGAGCGAGGTCAATTATTATGCCACAACGGCGACGGAAGAGGGAACTGGATTTTATCAGTACAAAGACGATGCAGGTGTTGTCTATACGCAGAATGACGTTGGTACATTCGCAGGTTCCGATGGAAAGACCTACCGTTTAGACGGAACATCCATGATACAGGTGGACGCAGACGGGAATGATGTGACAGATGGTAAGACAGCGACGGTGGGAAGTGGTACGGAGATTACAAAGACTGTCTATAACAAGGGTGCACAGGTTTCTAATCTGACAAAGGCATCTGACAAATTGACATCATTGAAGGAAGCGTCCGGTTTGACGGAGGATCAGATTGCGACGCTAGAGCAGAATGTTGCGACAGTCACCACCTACGAGACTACAAATGATTCTTTAGATGCAGCAGATACATACAGCAGGGAATCCATCATCAGTGCAGTGCAGGATGCTTATGCAAATGGCTACAATGGAGCAAGCGGTGCAGATGCCGTGACAGCGCTGACGAATAACTATGCTTCTATCATAACTTCGAATACAAGTGCAATGGAGTCTGCACAGGCTACCATGAAACAGTATGCAAACGTCAGCAATATAGACGCATCCGATACGGCAGCTGTTGATGCATTTGTATCGCAGGTGCAGGCAGCAAATGACATTCTTGCTTCTACGGATTACAATACAGATGCAAAGAAAATTGATGGACAGGACGCGACTATCTATGTAAACGGAATCGAATACACAGGTACGTCAAACGCATTCACCATCAATGGTCTGACTATTACCGCAAATGCGATTACGAGTGAGACTTACGATGCGACGGAAGCGACGGCGGTATCCACTTCTGTCAATACGGATGTACAGGGCATTTACGATAAGATTAAGGATTTCTTTACGCAGTACAACGCACTGATCAATGAGATGAATTCTCTTTACAATGCGGAAAGTGCAAAGGGCTATGAGCCGTTGACTGATGAAGAGAAGGACGCGATGTCCGATACAGAGATTGAAAAATGGGAAGAGAAGATTAAATCCGCGCTGCTGCGCCGTGATGACACGCTGCAGAGCCTGATGTCGTCGATGACTGCTGCAATGTCAAAGGGAATCGAGATTGGCGGAAAGAACTACTATCTATCTTCTTTTGGTATCCAGACGTTAGGATATCTGAATGCGGCTGAGAATGAGGAGTATGCATATCATATCTATGGAGATGAGGATGATGCGGCGACCTCCGGAAATGCGGACAAGTTGATGGCGGCAATCACGAATGACCCGGATACGATAATGGAATTTATGCAGAAGCTCTCGACTAATTTGTATGACGCAATCGATAAGAAGATGAAATCTACGACATTGAGCAGTACCTATACCGTATATAACGACAAAGAGATGGCATCTGAATACAGCGATTACACAGACTTGATTGCAAAATGGGAAGAGAAGCTGGCGGCAAAAGAGGATTACTACTACTCAAAATTCTCCGCGATGGAGACTGCGCTCGCAAAGTTGAACGCATCCTCGTCCTCTCTGGCAGGACTTTTAGGTCAGTAAAATAAAACAAATCAATTACATGGAGGTAATGAATGTTAGCAAACAAGGGATATGCAGCTTATGCAAACAATAAAGTAATGACAGCGACACCGGCGGAATTGACATTGATGCTTTATGAGGGTGCAATCAAATTTTGCAATATTGCAATTACAGCAGTAGAAGAGAAAGACATTATGAAGGCGCATGCGAATATTATGAAAGTGGAGCGCATTATCGAAGAGTTTCAGTCGACTCTGGATCATAAATATGCGGTGTCGGAGGATTTTGATAATGTTTACCGTTATCTCCATGAGCGTTTAATCCAGGCAAATATCAAGAAGGACAAAGAGATTCTGGAAGAAGTTCTCGGACATTTGAGAACTATGCGAGATACCTGGAAAGAAGTGATGAGAACTGCAAACAACAGCTAAGAGCAAGACAGGAGCAGCGATGGAAGAAAAACAGTATGTTTCAGTACTAGTGCAGAGCTTAAAGAAGAAAAACCGCATTTTAGATGGGATTCTTGAAATCAATGGAAGGCAGAGGGACATCTTAGATGACCCGAATGCAGATCCAGATGATTTTGACAAGACCGTGGAGGAGAAGTCCGTCCGGATTGAGGAGTTAGACCGCCTAGACGACGGATTTCAGGAAGTCTTTGACAAAGTCAAGGAGGAACTTCAGGGAAAAAAAGATAGGTATGCGGCTGAGATTACACAGATGCAGGAACTGATTCGCGAATTGACGGATAAGAGCGCCAGCATACAGGTGCAGGAAGCGAGAAATAAGAAACTGATGGAGCAAAAATTTGCCTCCATCAAGAAGCAGGTGCGTGAAGTCCGCACTAGTCAGAAGGTGGTAAATCGTTACTACAAGAACATGATGAAGACAAGCTATGTAGAACCACAGTTTACAGACAACAAGAAGTAGCGTTTTCAAATCGTTAGAAAAAGAAATAAAAATTTCTTTTTTCTATAAAGTATCGAGGCAATAGTCCGATATATATAACAAGTAAACAAAAGTGTTACTTGGTGACAGAAGTCCGAACAAAGCGTACGGTTGGGAGGATGATGTCACAGCACAAATTTAGCATTGC
>CAZBUW010000051.1:0-21291 GCA_964495195.1 uncultured Roseburia sp. | reverse complement strand
ATAATAATTTTGAAATTTTTACATTTTACTATTGACATTTATTAGCTGGACTTTTTATAAAAAGGACGTATCTTTGATGTAAAAAAGATACGTCCTTTCTTTTTCTTTCTTAGCCCTTTACAGCTCCGCTCATTCCCTCTACATAGAATTTCTGTGTAAACAGGAAGAGAATTGCAATCGGGATTGATACGACTACTGCCCCTGCTGCGAAGGAAGTATACCAGCTGTTGATATACTCTTTCTCCAGCATCTTCCACAGACCGATTGCCACAGTGTACTGTGATGCCTCCGCACGGCAGATAACTTTCGCAAAAATAAAATCCAGCCACGGCGACATAAATGAAGTCAGAATCGTGTATACAATAATCGGCTTACTGAGCGGAATGGTGATTTTTGTAAAAATCTGCCATCTCGTCGCACCGTCGATGATTGCCGCCTCATCCAAGGCTTTTGGAATCGTGTCAAAAAATCCCTTCGCCACATAGAATCCCAATCCGGTTCCCGCCGAATACACAATAATCAAAGAGATTCTGATCATACCTCCATCGGTCAGGTTGAACAATTTCAAGATGTAGTAAACTGCGACCATGGACATGAATCCCGGGAAGAGTCCTAAAATCATCGCAATATTCATAAGCGGCTTTCTCATTTTAAAACGCATTCTCGACATACTGTAAGAGACGGAAAGTACAAACACCGTCGCAATGACGCAGACACAAACTGCAATGATAAACGTATTAAGGAACATCTGCGGGAAGTTCAAAATACTGACGTCTGTGAATATCTTCTTATAGTTTGCCAGCGTATAGCTCTCCGGAAAGAAGGTCGTCACGTAGGAACCCTGTTTTTCACGGAAACTTGTCAGGATGACCCAGAAAATCGGGAGCACCCAGATAAATGCTAAAATTGCCAAAATCACATGTATAAAAATGTTACCGATTTTCTTTCTGAGTTTTGCACCGGTTTTGAGTTCTTTCTTCGTATTGCTCATTACATGAATCCCTCCTCGTCTTTATAGGATGCAGTATTACGATAAGTCAGCAACGCCACAATCGCAAGCACAACGAAGGTCATAATACCGATAACAGCACCTAAGTTAAAGTAATTCTTATCGATGGTCAGCTTATACAGCCAGGTCACCAGCAAGTCCGTCTTACCTGCCGTCGCATCGACCGGAGTCGGATTACCTCCTGAGAGCAGGAAGATAACGTTGAAGTTGTTGACGTTTCCGGTAAACTGTGTAATCAGATACGGCGTCATAACGAACAGCATATATGGCAGCGTAATCTTAAAGAACGTCTGCACTGCATTCGCCCCGTCAATTTTTGCTGCCTCATACAGCTCGGCAGGGATGTTCTGCAAAATTCCTGTCACCTGAAGCAGAGTGTAAGGAATACCCACCCAGCAGTTGATGACAATGACCGTCACACGCGCCCATGCCGCGTTCGTAAAGAACGGAAGCGCCGTATCGATAATTCCGTGTTCAATGAGCAATGTATTTACAATACCGGTCGGCTGTAACATCGATCTCATAATAAGGAGCGATACAAACTGAGGCACTGCGATGGATAACACGAAGCAGAATCTCCAGAATCCCTTTGCCCTTGTCTCTTTCCGGTTGATGACAATCGCCAAAATCATACCGAAAATATAGTTTAAAAATGTTGCAAAAAATGCCCAGATTAAGGTCCATGCCAATACGGAGTAGAACAACTTACCGATGCTGTCACCAAAGTTTAATATCTTTCGGAAGTTCGCAAGTCCGACCCAGTCGAACAATACAAGATGATCATTCACCTTGCTGTAATTTGTAAACGCCATGGAGATCATAAAGATCAACGGCAGAATTGTAAATACCAATACCCCTGTTATCGGCGCAGCCAACAACAATTTATATAAATTTTGATTTAACAAACTCTTTAAGTCTTCTTTAAAGGTATTCAAGTGTTTGCCGTTCTTTGCAAGAACCTGCGCTTTATATGCACTTGAAACAGCCTGTTTCCAAACAACTATAAATGCCACCGTAACACAGAGTGTTCCGATTCCATACAGCAATAAGAGCAGCGACTGATCCCCTGCCGTATATTCGTAAATCATTTTTTTATCGTTCCAAACCTTCTCCTGTTCACGCCACCCCAGCGAAGGGAGCATAGATAAATTATAGACACCTGATGTTATCATAAACCAGATGTAACCCACTTCAATCCCTAAATATAACAGACCTTTGATAATCTGTTTGTGTGCCAGATTTCCAAGTCCCATGATCAACATGGAAAGTCTTGTCAGCACATCTCCTTTTGTCACCGCATTTTTGAGAGAATACGGATTAAAAAACTCTTTTTTGCTTTTTGCAGCCTTCTTCACGATGTTGGCCTCCTCATTTCTATTCGCCAGCAGCTTTCCACTGTTCCTACATCAGTTTCCCTATTTCACCATATAAAGAACCGCCAGAATGCCAGGACGGCATTCCGGGGTTCTCTCTCTATTTATTCTATCAAGGAAGAATTTACCTATTCTGCTGCAGCATCTGTGTTCATAGCTGTGTTCATTTCCTCTGTCTTATCTGCCGCATTGTCAAGTGTAACATCACCGGACTGGATTGCTTTACCCATGTTCTCCGCCGGAGACCAATAGTTGCCCATCTCAGATAACAGCGGCTGAACGATAGAAGTGTTTAACATAACTTCTGTTGTAGCTGTTGCAACCGGATCATCCGCAAGTGTGATATTTATGTTTGAAGGAAGAATTCCTCTTGAAGCGTAGTGAGCCTGCTGAGCGTCCTCGCTTGCAAGGTAAGCTGCCAAAGTCATAGAAATCTGCATGTTCTCTGTTGTCGGGTTGACACCGATTGCTTTAGAACCCATGAAGGATTTCATCTGGCACTCTTTTCCGTCGAGCGTGAATGTCGGAAGAGCTGCAACACCGTAGTTGTCGCCCAATGCTGTCTTAACAGCCTCTGCATCCCAGGAACCGGAGAAGATTGCGTTTACTGTTCCGTCTGCAAGACCGGAAATACCAGCTCCGTCTGCATCAAGTACGAAGTTCTCGTTTGCATTTAAGTTTACTAAGTACTCTGTCACTGCTGTTCCCTTGTCACCGCCGAAATCGATACCTGCTTCTGCATCTGTACCGTCAGCACCGAACAATGTACATCCGTTTCCTGCATAGAATGCTGCGATATACCAGGAGTTTGTCAATGGGAAAGATACCTTTCCTTTTTCAAGCATTGTATCTAAGCTCTTGATGTCGTCCTCTGTGAAGACAGATTTATCATAATACATGAACCATGTGTTAGATGTGAACGGGAATGCTACTACTGCATCATTGTATGTTACGGATGCCGCAATAGACTCTGAGTTGGTAGAAGTCACATAATCTAAGTAATCTCCGCCTAACTCTGCAAGTGCGTTGTTCGCTACCAGATCAGGAATGTTGTCGTTTGCGAGCATGTATACGTCTGCTGCTCCCTCAACGTCCTGAGTTACGTTTGCTTTTGCTTCACCTTCCGGGCAAACCCCATATTCAAAAGTGATGTTCCAATTCGGATGCGCCTCGTTGAAAGCGTCACACTGCTGAGCTAACCAGCCTGTATCCTGATCTTCCTGCGGGCTCCATACTGTGATGGTTCCTTCCCAGGCTTCCTCCTCTACATCGCCGGCTTCTGACTCAGCACCGCCAGCTTCTGTTGACTCACCCGCAGCGCTGTTGTTGTCTGCTGTCTTGTCATCCGCGTCTTTGCTTCCGCATCCTGCTACCATAGCAGTTGTCATTGCTGCGATGAGCAATGTTGAAATTACTTTCTTTTTCATTTCTTTTCCTCTCCTTTTCTTAAAAAAAGTGTTTATATAAAATGCCCCACGCATTTCATATCGTAATGAAATCGCTATCTGCGGTATACGGTCGCTAACGTCCGTATCCACGCCTTGCGCTCCTCGCTCAGCGTATCCGTCCCGATTCTCCATCTCCAATTCCTTCCGACTGTCGACGGCGCGTTCATGCGGGCCTCATTACCCAGCTTCATCAGATCCTGCATCTGAATAATCACCACATCGGCGATACTGCTGTACGCCGCGCGGATTAACGCATCCGGAATCTCCTCCTTGTAACGGATATTTAAGTATTCATACAGGTATGCAAGTTCATAATCCGTCTTGTCGCGGAAATATCCCACAATCGTCTCATTATCGTGTGTTCCCGCATAGACAACAAGATTTGAATCCGTATAATTATGAGGTAAATGTTCATTTGAAGTATTGTCGTCAAATGCAAACATCAATATCTTGATTCCCGGCCATCCGGTTCTTGTCATGAGTTTTTTCACACCCGGAATCGGCGTTCTCTGTGCGACATCCTCCACAATAATGTGAGTCTGTCCAATGACTGCCTCCATTGCGTCCGTCAGTTTTTTGCCCGGGCCTTTCAGCCATTTCCCCGACCTCGCACTCTTCGCCCCGTTTGGAATCATATAGTATTTCACGATTCCGACGAAATGGTCGAGTCTTATGATGTCAAAGAGCTGTGCGTATTCTCTCATGCGCTCCTGCCACCATGCAAATCCCGTCTGCTCCATATAATCCCAATTATAGACCGGACTGCCCCAAATCTGTCCCTCCTCCGAAAAAGAATCCGGCGGAACTCCTGCGACGCCGTTCGGCATCCCATCCTCATCCAAAAGGAACATCTCCCGGTTCGACCAGACATCGACGCTGTCCGCCGCCACATAGTACGGCATGTCTCCTATCATCTGTACGCCCCTGCTGCCAGCGTACTTTTTCAATTGGTACCACTGTCTGAAAAATTCATACTGTAAAAACTTCCAGAAAAGAATCTCATTGTGAAGTATCACGCGGTATCCGTCCATCGCGCTTTTTTCCCGGTCTCTCAATGCCGCATCCCAGCTGACCCACTCTTTTCCATTGAAATGATTCTTCAATGCCATAAAGAAGGCATAATCGTCTAACCAGTATTTATTTTCCTCCTGAAACGCAAGAAATTCTTCCTTTGTTCCATCGAAGCGCTCATATGCCATCTGTAAGACCTTAAAACGGTTCTCATAAATGATTGCATAATCGATATCCGCCTCGTCCGTTCCCCAATTGAAACTCCGAATCTCGACTTCCTGCAGCAGACCCTCCGCCACTAAATCATCGAGATCGATCAAATACGGATTTCCCGCAAATGCTGATACGGATTGGTAGGGACTGTCCCCAAAACTTGTGGGGCCTATCGGAAGTACCTGCCAATAACTTTGTTTCATGTCGACTAACAAATCAACAAAACGATATGCTGCTTCTCCTAGTGTCCCAATTCCATAGGAAGACGGTAAACTTGTAATCGCCAGCAGAATGCCGGCACCTCTTGTCAACTCTTTCGTCTTCAACTTATTTCCTCCTCTTTGAAACATCTCTGCGAAACATTTCAAAAATTCGTTCTGCATATTTCGTAAATTTTCGTATCTGTTGTAATTTTATAATCTATTCGCATTTTTGTCAATGAATTTGCGGATTTAAATATCGTTTTTGCCATTTTTACTGTTTTTCCATAACCATTTTTGTGTAATTTAACTATTGAAATACTATTTATTTTCGAAAACTCTCCTGATTTATTTCGACACTTTGCTTGTCAAACTCTTTTACGTTCTATATAATGAAAAATAGAGATGATGTTGGGGTCAAAAGGGGCAGATGAAAATTTGAATTGTCATATTGCAAAAAATAGTTTTTGCATTTGTGACTTAATGAAGGATATTAGATTTTCTTAATGTTTTGTATGTACCCAGCAACTTGGCAACAGGATGTTGCTGAGAGCCCTGGCTGAGCCATGGATGGCGAATCCTGGGCGGTTGCGGTCGCAGCCAAAATTTATGACAAAACATTTAGAAAATCTTATATCCGCAATTCGGAACAAACGAAAAAATTATTTTGTGTAATATGACAAACACAACTTGTATTAACCCCTTTTGCCCCAACATCATAGAGATATAATTTGGAAGATTTTTACCTGAAAGAGAAATGGAGATATTATGGCTACAATAAAAGACATTGCAAACCGCCTCGGCGTATCTGTCAGCACTGTTTCAAAGGGTTTGAACGGCGCCAGCGACATCAGCGAGGAACTTCGCCAGGTCGTATTAGACACTGCTGTTGAGATGGGATATTCCACCAAGAAATCACGAAAAGAAGAAAATCGAAAGCTCTGCATTTTTATCGAGAATATGGACTATGAGACGAACAATCAGTTCGGATACGAGATTGTGCTCGGGTTCAAGCAGAATGCATTCCGCCATAAATGGGATGTCTCCGTCGTGCCGGTGACCCCCGCTTTTCAGCTTGCGGAAAAATACGATACCTATATGCTAAAACACGGATACTGCGGTGCCTTTTTTGTGGGCTTCGCCCTCCACGACGAGTGGATGAAGCAATTAGAGACCACGACAATGCCAACCGTTCTCTTTGACAACTATATCAGGAAGAACCCGAATGTATGTTACATCGGAACCGACAATTACGAGGGTATCGATACCGCGATCGACCACCTCTACACCTTAGGCCACAAGCGGATTGCCTTCCTCAACGGTTCCCTCCACTCCATGGTGTCCGAACAGCGCCAGGAGGCTTACTATCAGAGTATGAAAGCCCACGGGCTCGAGATTGACGACCGCCTGACCGCCTACGGCTACTATGTCGCAGACAGCGCAAAATACCATGTGCCTGCCTTTCTAGGCGCCGGTGCAACCGCGATTGTCTGCGGAAGCGACCTCATCGCTTCCGGCGTCATCACAGAATGCCAGCTCCGCGGTTTCCGCGTGCCGGAGGACATCAGCGTCATCGGATTCGACGACCTCCCAATCTCCGCCATGCTAGAACCGCCTCTGACCACAATCCGTCAGGAGCGGGGGGAGCTCGGAAAATGCGCTTACGTCATTTTAAATTCGCTGATTCACCACATTTCCATCTCTAAGACGCTCATCCGCCCGCAGCTCGTAGAGCGCGCGTCCACCGCGCGCTATCAGGCGCCGGTCAGCAAAAAATAACAAGAGGGGGCGCTCCGCCGGGGACGTTCCGCCGGGGACGTTCCGCCGGGGACGCACCCTTTTGTTCATTGGGGACGCACCCTTTTGTTCATTGGGGACGCACCCTTGCGGGTGTGCCTTTTTTTGTCAGATTCCATTCTATTGCCCTTCCTCCCAAAGTGACAATTCTGTCACCATAGAGTCACCTGCATGTCATCTGCATCTTTTACCATGTATATATAAGATATAGGCGATTGCGAAACTCTTGATTTTTTATATGTAGTTGCACAATATAGACATATTATCGCAGGGTACTTTGGAGCCGTCGGTACTTAGGTGCCGTATTTTGGCACCTTATGTACCGCTACGAGCGACAAGTAGCAAACGCGTGCCCTGTGGAATATTGTCTATATTGTGCAACGGACAATCAGAAAAACAGAGTTTCGCAATCGCCTATCAGCAAGACAAACAAAAAGGAGAATCATATGGAAATTTTAAAAGTCGATCATCTTACCAAAATTTATGGAAAGGGGGAGAACGAGGTCAAGGCGCTAGACGATGTCTCCTTCTCCATCGAAAAGGGACAATTCGTAGCAATCATCGGTCCCTCCGGCTCCGGAAAGTCCACACTACTGCACATCTTAGGCGGCGTCGACACGCCGACGAGCGGCAAAGTCTATGTGGACGGCACGGATGTCTATTCCCAGAACGAGACTCAATTGGCAATTTTCCGCCGCAGACAGGTGGGACTCATCTACCAGTTCTACAACCTGATTCCGATTCTGAATGTGACAGAAAACATGACGCTCCCTGTTCTGATGGACGGCCGCGAGATCAATCGGGAACGTCTCACGGAACTTTTGCACATCCTCTCATTAGAAGGGCGCGAAAACCATCTGCCGAACCAGCTCTCCGGCGGACAGCAGCAGCGCGTCTCCATCGGAAGAGCGCTCATGAATGCCCCTGCGGTAGTCCTCGCCGACGAGCCGACCGGCAACTTAGACTCTAAAAACAGTCAGGAGATTGTCTCCCTGCTAAAATACTCCAACGAAAAATACAATCAGACCTTAATTGTCATCACGCACGACGAAAGTATCGCGCTCCAGGCAGACCGCATCATCGCCATCGAGGATGGCAAAATTACAAGAGACGAGGTGATTCGCTCATGAATATTTTTTCCAAGATGACCCTGCGAAATCTTCGTGTCAACCGCACCAGAACGATTGTCACCATCATCGGTATCCTGCTCTCAACCGCTATGTTCACCGCAGTGACCACATCCGTCACGTCCTTCCAGCAGTTTCTAATCGACTACACCATCTACGGAAACGGCGCGTGGCACATTAAAGCCAGTTCTTTTACAGAGGAAGATCTGGCTGCCCTAGAAGAGGATTCCGAAGTCGACCAGATTACAGTTTTAAAAGAATATGGTTTTGCAAAGCTGGATGACTATCTGAATCCAAACAAGCCATATCTGTGCATCTACGGCATTCCACAGGACGCAGACAATCTGCTGCCGATTCACATGATTGACGGCCGCCTGCCGGAAAATGACTCCGAGCTCATCCTGCCGGAACATTTAGAGGTAAACGGCGGACTCTCCTATGAACTTGGCGATACCATCGACCTGACCGTCGGCGCGCGTTTTTCCGGCGACCATTACCAGCTCGATAACCACGACGGCTACTATCTCGATAATGGCGAGGGAGAAAAGGAGACGCTGGAGAACACCGTCAACACAACTTATACCGTAGTTGGTTTTTACGAGCGTCCTTCCTTTGAGGACTTCGACGCGCCGGGCTATTCAGCTCTGACGGCACTCTCCGAATCTGCCTCTGTGGAAAAAAAAGGCTGCTATGATGTCTATTTTACCGTGAAAAATCTGAAAGAAGCATACAACTTCTTTTCCACCTACGACTTTCCGGCCGACTGTGCCACCTCGATGAACAACTCTCTGCTGCGTACTTACGGTGCCTCGGGCGAGTCCGCCTACAACGCCGTCCTTTACAGCATGGGCTCTATATTGATTGCAATCATCGTCTTCGGCTCCATCGCCCTGATTTATAATTCGTTCTCCATCTCCATCAATGAACGGACGAAACAGCTCGGTATTCTCTCCTCCTTAGGCGCCACAAAAAAACAGCTCCTAAAGAGTGTGACGGCGGAGGGATTTTTTATGAGCATCATAGGCATTCCGCTCGGCATCCTCTCCGGACTTCTCGGAATCGGAGTGACTTTTTATCTGCTGCGCGATAACTTTTCCCACCTGACGAGCGCCGCGGAGCATGTGCACTTAAGCCTTCATCCATCGGCTGCCTCCATTGTAATTGCGGCGGGGCTTGCACTTTTTACCATCTATCTCTCCGCCCTGCTTCCGGCGAAAAGAGCGCTAAAACACACTGCCATCGAGGTCATCCGCGAGAGTGATGAGGTCAAAATCTCACCGCGGAAAATAAAGATTTCAAAACCGATGCAAAAAATCTTTGGTTTTGAGGGGACACTCTCCCTGAAAAACTTTAAGCGCAACCGGAGAAAATACCGCTCTACAGTTTTTTCCCTGTTCATCAGCATCGTTTTGTTTATCTCGGTCAGCAGTTTTGGGGCGTATCTGATGGAGTCCGCCGAACATGTATACGAGGATTTCGACTATGACGTGGAATTCTCTCTGCAGCCGACTGACGAAAACACCTCTCTAAATGCCGATCTGCTCAAAAAAACATTCGGCACGATGGAGGGCATCAGCGGAAATTCCTACTATGTATGCCTCTCACTTCCGCTCGGTTTAAACCCTGCCGGATACACCTCCGATTTTTTTACTAACCGGGAGGCAACCTGGAACAGCCTCCTCACGTTGGATTCCCCAGAGGAGGATCTCGTCTACACACAGCTTGTCTTTGTCGAGGACTCTGTGTTTGAAACCTACTTAAAAGAGCATGGCATCGATCCGGCCAGTTACTTTAACCCTATGGCGCCAAAGGCTGTCATGACAAACCAGATCAGCAGCTACTCATCGGATGACCAGAGATACCACGTTTATACGATGATCGACAACCTTGAGGCGGCAGATCCCACCCTGTATGCCATCTACGCCTACAACGATATGGATAACTGCACCTGGTACCAGGAGGCCGACGGCAGTACCATCGCCGAATACTACAACTACGATGACGACTCCACTGTAAAATTTCCTTTGAAGCAGGCCGCAGCCTCCATCGAAATCAACTGCGATACCATATTGGAGGAAGGTCCGCCGATGACCTATCAGACCACTAACTGCATTGTATTCTACTACCCTTACAGCCAGATGGATGCCCTGTTTTTGGATGCGGCCGGAAATGATTTCTGTTCGCTTCCCACATATCCGCTTTCCGAAAATGCAGGAATTGATTTCACTTTCCAATGTGAAAACCACGCAGAGGTCGCAGCCTCCCTCAATGAATGGCTGAAAGAACACCCCGGCTGGTCCGGCTACGTCAACGATTACGCGGAGGCCACCGAGGACGATGTCGCAATGATTACAATTGTAAATGTTTTTTGTTATGGATTCATCGTGCTGATTTCGCTGATTGCGGCGACGAACGTGTTCAATACCATCTCGACGAACATCCGGCTGCGGCGCAGAGAATTTGCAATGCTCCGCTCCGTCGGCATGACCCCGAAGGGCTTTCAGAAAATGATGAACCTAGAATGTTTCTTCTACGGAATCAAAAGCCTTCTCTACGGGCTTCCCGCAGCGGTCATCGTCACCTACTTTATCTATCGGGCGGTTTCAAACGGAATGGAGATGGCTTTCTTCCTCCCGTGGTACAGCATTGTGATTGCTGTCTTTAGCGTGTTTGCTGTCGTATTCTCCACGATGGTCTACACGATGAGCAAGATTAAAAAAGAGAATACCATCGATGCTCTAAAAGACGAGAGTTTCTAGAAAAAGTGCGCCGGCAAATGTTCCGGCGCACTTTTGTTTTGGCAGGGTGCGTCCCCATTGAACAAAAGGGTGCGTCCCCGTTGAACAAAAGGGTGCGTCCCCAGCGAAAAAAAGAACGACCAATCGATCGGCCGTCCTTTTAGGAGAAGGTATTTTTACTATGGGGTGTAGCAAAAACTATATATAATGTATTGGGGGGTTTTTACAGGTATTATAATATCATGTTCCCCCACATAAGTGTGCACAAACTTGACAAAAAAAGCAACTTTTTTTTAGCTATATTGTATAGGTCTTTTGAACTAATCGTCACATTTCAGAAGAAAACTTGCACAATTACGCTTCAAAAAGTGCCTCAAACTCCTGTCTTCCAATCTTTTCCTTCTCTAACAATAGATTGGCGCATGCCTCTAAGACATCTCTGTGCTCTAAGATCATATCTTTCGCTTTTGCATAACTTTCATCGATGATGCGCTTAATCTCCTGGTCGATCGCCGTCGCAACTCCCTCGCTGTATCCGCGGGTGTGAGCAAGGTCACGTCCGATAAAGACCTCATCATCATCATTGTCATAACAGATTAGTCCGAGATTCTCAGACATTCCGTATCTGGTCACCATGGATTTTGCAAGCTGCGTCGCCTGCTTGATGTCCTGGGAAGCCCCCGTCGTAATATCGTCAAAGACAAGTTCCTCCGCCACGCGTCCGCCGAGGGATACAATGATATCCTGCAGCATCTTGCCCTTCGTGTTAAACATCTCATCTTTTTCCGGGAGAGGCATCGTATAACCCGCTGCTCCGTTTCCGGTCGGTATGATGGAGACCGAATAAACAGGTCCTACATCCGGGAGCAGATGGAACAAAATCGCATGGCCTGCCTCATGGAAGGCGGTAATCCTCTTCTCTTTGTCGGAGATGACGCGGCTGCGCTTCTCCGCGCCGATTCCCACTTTGACAAACGCCTTCTTGATATCCTCCATCATGATAAAAGCTCTGTCGTTCTTTGCCGCAACGATAGCAGCCTCATTTAGGAGGTTCTCCAAATCCGCTCCGGTGAATCCCGCTGTCGTCTGCGCAATCTGTTTCAAATCCACATCCTCTGCAAGCGGCTTGTTCTTCGCGTGAACGCCTAAAATCTCCTCTCTGCCGCCCACATCAGGGCGTCCCACATGCACCTTGCGGTCAAAACGCCCCGGGCGCATGATTGCAGGGTCTAAGATATCCACACGGTTTGTCGCCGCCATCACAATAATTCCCTCGTTGACACCGAAGCCATCCATCTCGACTAACAGCTGGTTCAATGTCTGTTCACGCTCGTCGTGTCCACCGCCCATACCGGTTCCGCGGCGTCTCGCCACGGCGTCAATCTCGTCGATGAATACGATACACGGCGCATTCTTTTTCGCTTCCTCAAACAAATCCCTCACACGGGATGCGCCGACACCGACGAACATCTCGACAAAATCGGAACCGGAGATACTGAAAAACGGTACGCCTGCCTCACCTGCAATCGCCTTTGCGAGCAGGGTCTTACCGGTTCCCGGAGGTCCCACGAGAAGCACTCCTTTCGGAATTCTGGCACCGAGCTGCGTATACTTCTTCGGGCTGCGCAGGAAATCTACAATCTCCTCTAACTCCTCCTTCTCCTCCTGCAGTCCTGCAACACTGCCGAAGGTGACCGTCTTATTCTCATCCATGGTCATCTTTGCACGGCTCTTGCCAAAATTCATCATCTTACTGCTGCTGCCGCCAGACGACGCCGCCTGGTTGTTCATCATCATAAACAGGATAAACATTGCAGCGAACACAAGAAGCAGCGGGAGCAGAGTCATCAGCCAGTTCTCCGCCGGGACGTCCGCAACGGCGTAGGCGGTAAAATCATACTCGTCCATCAATGCCTGTAGTTCATTCACATCGGAAGTATACAGCACCTTTGTGCTCGCATCTTTGAAGGTAATCTCCAGATTTCCCGTCGGTATCTCGCGGTTCTGCACGACATTTACCTTCACAACTTCCTCTTTTGCCAACGACTTTTCAAATTCTGCCTTGGTGTAGTTGTTCGTCAGGGAACTGCCGTCTAACCAGTACCACACCAATATCACAATCAATATCAATCCAATATAAAAACCGAGTCCTCTAAAACTGCTTTTTTTGTTATTCAAGTTTCTTCTCCTTCTATTCCTCTATTTCCACAAATCCAATATATGGTAAATCGCGGTATCTCTGGTCATAATCAAGACCATATCCCACGACAAATTCATCCGGAATCTCAAACCCGACATAGTCCACACTGACATCCATCACTCTGCGTTCCGGTTTATCCAACAGGGTACAGAGCTTGATGCTCTTCGGATTTCTGTGTTTCAAAAGTTCCAACAGATAGCTTAGCGTCCTGCCCGAATCGATGATGTCCTCCACAACCAGAACGTTTTTGCCCTCGATGCTCTCGTCCAAATCCAATTCAATCTTGACACGCCCGCTCGAGGAAGTTCCGGAACCGTAGCTTGACACTTTCATAAAATCAATCTCCAGCGGATTGGTGATTCTCTTCGCCAAATCACAGGTGAAAAAAATAGAACCCTTCAAAATGCAGATCAAAGTGATTGGTTCCTCGCCGTAATCCGCGCTAATCTGTGCCGCCATCTCCCTGATTCTTGCATCTAATTCTTCCTCCGTCAAATGGACGTTAATATTCTTGATTTTCATTACATTTCCTCCAAAAATTGTACTTCTAGAACTCGCCCGGTATCCTCTGATACCTTGTAGTTAGAACTGATTCTCTTTCCGACGACCCAGAGAACATGGTATTCTTCCGTCAGAAGCCAGATATTATCCCGCTCCTCCTGCGGAATCTTCTCCTCGACAAAATAATCCTGCAACTTCTTGGTATGCCCTGTCTCATCTATGGTCAGGTAATCTCCCCTCCCTCGTCTGCGAATCTGCAGTTCATGTGATATTCTATCATAATTTAACCATTTCGTATATGTTTTTCGACTAATTTGTTCCTTGTTTTCCCGAAAATGGAAAATGCGAAAATGAAACACTCCGTCCGATACCCGCACGGACCATCCCTCCGGTGATTCCGCTGCTTTCAAGGCCTCCGCCGTCACGACGAAAACCTCATCGCCACGTTCCTCCATGGCTTTTATCCTTCTCTTTGGCCCCACTGCCTTCTTCTTATCGAGAAAAATTCCCTCATAACTTCGGAAGGCCACCGTATTCTGCGGCAGGTCAAGCCTTCGCCCCACCTGTTTTTTCCCGAGTTCCCACAGCGCTTCCACATGCTCCCTCGTCAGATCCTTCTCCCCGCCGGCCGCCTCCGCCAGCGCCAGATGGAGCACCTCTTTCTGTAAAAAAACAGGGTAGCGCTCCCAGAGTTGTCCGCTGATTGCGATACTCTCCCCGTCCCCGCTCCTGCACAAAAGATATGCCTCCTGTGCCTGTCTGCCGAGATAATCCGCCACCTCCGCCATCATCTTCGCGCTCTGGCCAATGTGTGCGACCGCCTGGGCATTGATTTCCTCCAACAGCGGCATGACCTCGCAGCGGATTTTATTCCTGCTGTACTCCACATCGCCGTTTGTTGAATCTGTGCAGTACGCCTGATTTTTTTCGGCGAGATAGCTCTCAATCTCCGCCTTGCGCAAATCCAAAAGCGGGCGGATGAGCCAGACATTCTTCCCGAACGGGCGCTCCAGGCGCATCCCCGCCATACCGTCTAACCCGCTCCCGCGAACCATCTGAAAAAGTATGGTCTCCGCATTGTCGTCCGCATGGTGTGCCAGGGCAATCTTCACTTTTCTGCCCCTGCTCACATACTCTTCCGCCGCCTTGCGAAACGCCCTGTAGCGTAAATTCCGCGCCGCCTCCTCGGTTCCGATTCCGTGTTCCTTCGCGTAGGCCGGCACATCCACCTCGAAGCACCGCTGTGCAACTCCCAGGCTCCCGCAAAGTTCCTGCACAAACGCTGCATCCCGGCGGCTCTCCTCCCCGCGGATTCCGTGCTCCACATGGATGACCTCGAGCTCAAAATTTACTTTTTCCTGCAGCTTGACAAGCAGTAAGAGCAGACAGACTGAATCCGCCCCGCCCGATACCGCCGCAAGCACCACATCGTCCTGTTCTATTCTGTTCTGTTTCCAGACTTTTTCTTCAATCTTATTCTCAATCTTCATTTTTCTCCCAGATGCAGGTGGTAAGAATCGTCATATCATCCTGCGCCTTTCCTCCTGTAAAAAGCATTACGCGTTCCATCAGTTTCTTCGCCAGAGTTCCCGGGTGATTCGTGTCAATGCTCCGTATCATCTCCCCGAACGTCTCCTCAGGCTTTGGTACATGTAGATATTCTAACACACCATCTGTCACCATGACAAGAAAATCGCCATTTTCCAGCTGCTTTTGGGTCTTTTCAATCTCGATTTCCGACTCCGCGCCCACGGGCAGATTCGTGGAAAAAATGCATTCGACCGTATCTCCCCTCTTTAAAAAAGTCGCCGCCGCACCGATTTTATACATTCTAAGCTGCCCTGTATACAGGTTGATGGCCCCTAAGTCTATCGTGGAAAAAAGCTCATGCTCCCCTCGCATCACCATCGCAGAATTCATCATCTGGATTGCGGTCTCAATGGAAAATCCGGCCTCGAGGAATCGCTCCATCAGATCCAGCACAAGCTCACTCTCCCGGTTGGCTGCACTGCCGCTTCCCATGCCGTCCGAGAGGCTCAAAATGAACTCACCGCTCTCTAACTCCTGAAACGAAAAATTGTCTCCGGAGATTTTCTCCCCATCCTTTTTTACACGGGCAATCCCCTGTACATTCTGATATCTCGTATCCTCTACAAATGTAAATGATATGTTCTCCTTTGACAAAAATGTCCGGTTCTCCTTCGCCATGCGAAACGGTCTTCCGATTGCCCTGCCCGCCAGCCTCACAAAGGATTTGACCGGCACACAGCCGCCGTTTCTGCTCCGCAGAACAGCTTCGATGCGGTAGTGTCCGTCCATTTTTTCGAAAAGATGTATCTCCTGCACCAGAATTCCCCGCTCACGGCACAGATAACGAAGCTCAGACAATTTTTCTGCCTGCTCGCGGTCAAGAATTTTTGCCTCATTTGCACAGTCCTCCATAATATACGCCATCGCGTCGAGCTGCTGTGCAATCACCTGCCGGTTCTCGAGGAGGCGGTTGTACCAGGAACGGTTCAACGCGGCCCGCTCAAAAACGCGCACCGCCTCATCCACCATGTCGCGGCTGCGCTTACAATATTTTTTTAAATTTTTTTCATCCTCCTTGTCCGGATGTCCCTCGCGGAATGTCGAAGTAACCAGATTCGAAATGATGCCGTACAGCGGCGTGGTATCATTCTCCCAACAGACAGCGCAGGAATTGCAGTTCGCACAGAGTTTTCCCGTAATCTCATTCTGCATCTGCCCGAGTTCGTCCACAGTGAACCGGTTCTTTCGCTCCCCCATCATCTGAAACACCTCCGATAGACCGTTAAACGACTTTGCATAGGCTTTTAACTTCTCCTCACTAGCGCTCTCCGTCCGCTCCACGTCCGCCCGGTAAATGGAAAACTCAAGTACCCAGTTCATCCCGCGCCGCAGAAGCACCGTCGCTCCCACTGTAAAAACGCCCTCCAATATAAGAATCGGAATTCCGGTCTGCATTTTAAGTTCCAAGGCGCTGCCCGACAGCGACAGCAGAACACAAAGGGTTCCGGCCGCCGCTCCCGCCACCCAGGTGCGGCAGCCCTCCCCCACCCATTCCATCAGACGGATGAACGCTGCTATCAGCAATACAACTACAAGATATTTTATCACTGCCGGGAGCGGGATAAAGACGAGCATCCCCGCAAAGAAGGCGCCAAACACCAGCCAGCCCTTCGCCCCCTCCAGATAGAGCGCCGCAAAATAGGCGGGGACGAGCGGATAACAGCCCGCGATGGCGCATTTGCACAGCAGCCCTCCCACTACTCCCAAAAATATTTTTCTGATTCCTTTTTCTCGCATGTCCAATCTCCTCCTGTTCTCTTTGCCATCTGTTTTCAGATGCATTTTGATGCGAGTACGATTATAGGACCTGTCCGAAAAAATCTTTGTCAAACCGTTGCAGCGTTTTCAAAAAGTTTTCGCCAATTTCTCTTTTCAAATGTCTTTTCTATGGAGTTCAAGTTTTTTAGAATGTTCATGTAAAATAACGGGGACGCACCCTTTTGTTCAGTGGGGACGCACCCTTTTGTTCAACGGGGACGCACCCTTTTGTTCAACGGGGACGCACCCTTAAGGGCAGGCTTACATAACTTCGTTACATATCGCAAAAAGAGATACTGTTTTGCAAAATTGGGAAATGAATTAGTATCCCTTTATATCTTTATATTACACCAGCAATCAGCAGACACGACGTCTGCTGAAGGCACAACTGAGCCATGGATGGCGAATTTGTGCCGTTTGCGTCAACTGCTAATAACTATTTCAAAGATATTTAGGGATACTTATTCATGTACCATTGAACAAAACAGTATCTCTTTTTGCGATATGATATAATTTTTCATGGGTCTGCCCATCAGGGTGCGTCCCCATTGAACAAAAGGGTGCGTCCCCGTTGAATTATTCCTCCTTAAATATAATCTCATTCCCGTAGGCAAGTCCTAACTTGCTCTTTGCGATATCCTCGATGTACTGCTGGGTCTGGGTGTAAGCCTCATACTCCTGAAGCTCCGTCTGTCTTGCCTGCTCCCTGGCAAGCTCCTGCTCTAAGCTTTTTTCTTTCTTGATGTACTCCTGATCTTTTTTGTATAAGTTGTTAATCTGAACCGTCATAACTCCCATGAACATCAACACAATCAGACTGATGCAGATCTTACCTGCACGGTTCTCATCTCTTTTTCGCCTTCTTGCCATAGTCAACAGCCATGCCTTTCCTCATCGTTTACATAACCCCATTTTAACTGCTTTCCCTATTTTTTTCAATTGCTTTTTGAGAAACGTCAAGAATTTCCTCAAAACACGCCAAATCGGGTGCAGCACCACATGTAGCACTCTGCCGACATAGTATTTGATTCTACCAAAGAGGAAAGAAAAAAAACGGACAAAATATCTGCCCAAAACCAGATAATACACACCTGCACCCACGCAGATTCCCCCGAGTGAAAAACCTCTCACCATCCCGTCATCCGCCTGATACAACATCAAAAACACCGCCGCGGTAAACAGCAGCCAATACAGCATATCCTCAATCGACACCCATACCGCCCCGCGCGGAAACACTCTCCTGAACACTCTTAAAATATCATAACAAAAAAAGAGAACCGCACCTAGCAGAACAGATGCACCCAGTATGCCGAGTTCTCTCCCGATTGCCTCACTGACCTGCATCATTTGAACAGTCTTCCCAGCAGCGACTCCGCGTGCTTGCCTGCGTTCTTAACCTCGGAGTAGAGAAAGGAATCTATCTTTCCCTCGATATCGACCTCCCCTTTTTCCAGGGAAAGGCGGTTCACATGAAGGTCATGTCCCTTGATTAAGAGCATCCCCAGCTCCGTCTCCAACAATATCTCCGCCACGTCAAAAGACAACACATCCACAACGCCACTGAATGTTCCATTTGTGCGATTCACCAATAATACTTTATGCGATTTTAAGTTATTTTTCTCTTCCATCTCTGACACCATCCTTCTCCTCATATTAAAACGTGAAAGCTGCCTAAGCTTCTCCATATTCAATATATGAAAAGGATGTGTCTTCTATGATACATACTCGAACAAATCTTTTGCTTCGTCCTTTTTTGTCGTATCCTGAATATCCAGAACACGGACTTTTACCGTCTTTGTCCCGAAGGCAATTTCGATGATATCGCCGACCTTCACGTTAACGGACGCCTTAGCCGGTTTGCCGTTCACCATAACACGTCCGGCATCGCACGCCTCGTTTGCCACGGTGCGGCGCTTGATTAATCTCGATACCTTTAAAAATTTGTCTAACCGCATTGCAATCCCTCCTTCTTACTACTCTCTGCCGCGTAAAAGAAAAAGACGAACCCCGTGCGAGCACGAAATCCGTCTTTTTATTGTCTAATCTTAAGACTATGCGTTTACTAAATCTTTTAATGCTTTACCAGCTTTGAATTTAGGTGCTTTAGAAGCCGGGATTGTCATCTCTGCTCCTGTCTGTGGATTTCTACCTGTTCTAGCAGCTCTCTCAGATACTTCAAAAGTTCCGAATCCTACTAACTGGATTTTTTCACCCTTCTTTAACTCTTCAGCAACAACATCTGTAAATGCTTTTAAAGCTGCTTCAGCGTCTTTTTTGCTCAATTCAGTTTTGTCAGCCATAGCTGCAACTAATTCTGCTTTGTTCATGCTAAAAATTCCTCCTCTGGATTTTCATAAATAAGATTCGTAGGTGTTCTAACAGTAAATCTTACTACATATTTATACTTGTTTTTGCGATAAATGTCAAGAAAAATCGGTGATTTTATAACATTTTATCAATCATTGCATGCACTTCTTTTGAAAGCTCTGCCGATTTGATATCAGAATCCTCGAGGGAGGTCCCCTTCACCCCGAGATAGAACTTCACCTTAGGCTCTGTTCCGGAAGGTCTGACACATACCCAGGCACCGTCTGTCATCTCATAATAAAGAACATTAGAAGAAGGCAGCCCGGTCGGCGTTACGCTTCCTGTAGCTACATCTGTAATTGTATCGTTTTTGTAATCGCGGACTTTCAGTACATCATACGCGCCGATTTTGGAAGGAGCATTCTCGCGCAGTGTGTTCATAATCTCCTGAATCTTCGCGAGACCTTCGATTCCCTTTAAGGTGATGGATGTTACATCATCCTTGTAGTAACCGTATTTCTCATACATCTCTAACATAGCGTCCCAGAGCGTCATGTTCCTGGTCTTATAGTACGCCGCTGCCTCACACAATGTCATGGATGCAACGATTGCGTCCTTATCCCTCGCATACGTTCCGGTCAGGCAGCCGTAGCTCTCCTCCATTCCAAACAGATAGGTTCCCTTTCCGGTCTTCTCAAACTCTAAAATCTTCTGTCCGATAAACTTGAATCCGGTCAGCACCTCCACCAACTCGATTCCGTAATGCGCCGCAATCGCATCCGCCATATTGGTGGAAACAATGGAACGAATGAAGGCTCCGTCCTTTGGAAGTCCCATCTTCTCTTTTCTCTGACCAATGACATAGTCGCCGATTAAGCATCCGGACATATTGCCTGTCAGACTGTGGTATTCACCTGTCTTAGAATCCTTGACATAGACACCGAGACGGTCTGCATCCGGGTCCGTCGCAAGAATCAAATCCGCATCCACCTTCCTGCCGAGGGCGAGTCCCAATTCAAAAGCCTCTGCCGCTTCCGGGTTCGGATAACTCACTGTCGGGAATTCCCCATCCGGCAGCTCCTGCTCCGGTACGACATAAACATTCTGGAAACCTAACTCTTTTAACACGCGGCGAACCGGAATATTGCCAGTCCCGTGGAGCGGTGTATATACAATCTTCATATCGGCTGCAACCTGATCGATACAATCCTGATGAAGCACTAATTTCTTCAACTCTGCAATATATGGATCATCGATGTCTGCCCCGATTGTCTCATAGAGTCCCGCTGCCTTAGCATCCTCCAAGGACATGGTCTTCACATTGGCAAAATCCGTCACTTTCTTGACTTCATCCATAATCCCTGTGTCGTGAGGCGGAGTAATCTGCGCACCGTCCTCCCAATATACCTTATATCCGTTATATTCCGGTGGATTATGGCTCGCTGTGATATTGATGCCGGCGATACATCCCAATTTGCGGACTGCGTAAGACAGTTCCGGCGTCGGACGTAAAGATTCGAACACATAAGCCTTAATTCCGTTTGCTGCAAGACAAAGCGCCGCCTCATCTGCAAATTCCGGTGACATCCTTCTCGAATCATATGCAATGGCAACACCTTTTTTCTGCCCGTTTACGCTGCAAATATAATTTGCAAGTCCCTGTGTCGCTTTGCGGACGGTATAAATGTTCATACGGTTCGTACCCGCTCCAATCACACCTCGAAGACCTGCTGTACCGAATTCCAATTCTGTGTAGAAGCGCTCCTCAATTTCTTTTTCATCATTTGCAATCCCTTTTAATTCTGCTTTTGTCGCTTCATCAAAATAAGGGTTGCTCAACCAAGATTCATATCCTTCTCTGTATCCCATCTTGCATCCTCCTAAACTAATCTGCCCTTTGCACGCGAAATTGCATGCTTCAGAATTTATTTTAGCTAATTTAATCCTCTTTTTCAAGCCCAATCACACACTTTCTAGGGTTGTTTCACGAAGGCCTATCAGTTAATGTTTTGATCTTGT
>CAZBUW010000050.1:0-21606 GCA_964495195.1 uncultured Roseburia sp. | reverse complement strand
GCCACGATACTTGCGAGGGTGGTCTTTCCCCCGCCTGACGGTCCCACAAAAGCGATATGTTCGCCCGGTTTGACCGCAAGGGAGATATTTTCAAGTGCATTTCTCTCTGCATCCCTGTAGCGGAAGGAAACGCCGGAAAGCTCAACAGAATTGTCTTTTGGGTGTTGCGGATTTTTTGTTTCCGGCAACGGTTTCATTTCCAGAATGCTGTCGATGCGGGACATGGCATCTGCCACAATCAGCTTATTTTCACTGGCATACATAATCTTTGTCAGCGTCAGCGTAATGACTGGCGTAATGATGATATAGTACATCAGGTTCAGCAGGAATTCGTTTGTCACCCCGCCCGATGTCATCACAAGCGCCGCAGCAATCAGGATGGCAAAAATTCCATTTACCAGCGTAGTGTAGCACATCATGGAGAAACGCAGGTCTTTCGTATAGGCAATCACCCACTTCTCATAATTGTCGATGGATTCTTTGAACCTCCTGAAAGAAAACACTGACTGTCCGAATGTTTTGACTACTGAAATGCCCCTCACGTATTCCACCGCCTCATTGGACATCTGCCCCAGGGCGTTATTGTATTCCTCCATTTTCTTTTGCATGCGCTTTCCCGTCATGACGCTCATGATGGCGAATGCCGCCGCTACCGGAAGAAGGCTTAAAAGCCCCAATCGCCAGTCAAAGACAAGCAGAAGCACCAAAAGCCCCACAGGTGTGGCAAGTGCGTTCGCCTTGTCGGGAAGCTGGTGCGCAAGATATGTTTCCGTCGCCGCGCTGGATTCATAAATGGTCTTCCTGATCTTTCCGCTGCCGATGCCGTCCATGAAGCCCATGGGCAGGGTAACGATATGGTGCATTGCCTTCATCCGGATATTTGCCTGCACCCGGAAAGCCGCCAGATGGGAACATATCAGGGCGGCAATATAGAACAGGATTGCCGCCACTGCGAAAACTACCGCCATCCAGCCGTTATGGGACAGGTTCTGCATTTCTCCGTAATCCGGGGATACCTCCAAAACCTCTTTGATGACTTTCCATATGTATACAAACGGTAACAGCGCCACCAAAGCGCTCAATGCGCTTAAAATCCATGACGCTATGGTAAGGTACTTGTAGCCCCCGGCATAATCCAGAAGCCGCTTTAAATTGGATTCTTTTTTCAAAGATAAAACCTCCTATCTTGTATGTTTTTCTATGATAAAGGAAACGCTGCAGTCATCTCCTGTTACCCTTATGAAATATATGTTAGTTATAACTAACCAATAGGGAAAATATATAGAAAGCCCGCAATGCACACTTTCTATTATCAAACCAGTAATACAGTACACTATGACAGTCCCATAATTTTCATCCACCCTGCTGTGTAGAAATCATTCAACTGCCGAAAAAACACCTTCGCATCTTCAAACGGCATTTTATGGAGAATCATTTCAAAAAAGGCCCCTATCAACCCCGTTGCCATCATATGCTCCAGCCTCTCATCAATTTGGGGGACAGAAGCCCCAAGCTGTTCCAAAACCTTATAATACTTATGGGTGGTCTCTATTTCAATCTCTACCATGTCATCTATCATGCCGGCGTATTTCGTACCCTCCGAACATTTCAGAATCAGATAAAATTCGTCCGTATGTTCACAGGAATACGCCAGAAGGTCGCTCATGCATTCCGCGGACAGCTTTCCCATCTGCTCCGGCTGCTTTTCCATGGGCAGATTTTCAAAATAATCATGTGCCTGCTTATACCGACCCATCATATATTCATAGGGCTCTCCCACCAAAGCCGCAAACAGCTCTTCCTTGCTGTCATAGTAGCCATAAAACGCTCCGGTCGTCACACCTGCTGTTTTTACAATATTCCGCAGTGAGGCAGTCTGGAACCCCTTTTCCATAAACTCTGCTTTGGCTGCTGCATGAATCAGCTCTAATGTGCTTTTTTCTACTTCGCTCATTCTGCCGACCTCCCCCTTTTCTGTAACAGTGTTATATAACACTGTTACACTATAGCCCATGTCCACAGTTTTGTCAAGAAAATAGAACAACTTTGTAAATGAATATTTTTTTCAAAAAAATATAAAAAATGCTTGCATTTTCTTTTGAACTGCGATATAATCTTAAATGTCTTTTGGCTCGTTGGTCAAGCGGTTAAGACGCCGCCCTCTCACGGCGGAAACAGGGGTTCGATTCCCCTACGAGCTGCTAACTGTTAGTTATAACAGCCCAACCCGAGAATCCGCAAATGTTGAATTTCAGCATTTGCGGGTTTTATTTTATAGAAAAAACCTGCACAAGGCAGGTTTTTTCTATAAATCATTAAAGATCTGATAAATATCAATTTTTAATGCATCGGTATCTGTCATTCCAATAAAAACGCAACCATAATGGTAGCCGTCGTCCGTCTTTTCCCCTCTGACAATCTCCACCACCGTGTCAATGACCTCCTTGGTCCAAATCTGAATCTTCGTGTCGTAGTATGTACCAATCTCTAGCTCGCGGCTTGCATTAAACCCGATTCCGCTGCGTGAAATATCTGTCACATCCACATGGACATACTTTAATGTTGTAACCCCGTCCTCATCCAGACGCTCAAGCTGGACATTCACATCAATTTCAAGTCTTTTGTGTCTTCTTTTTTCTTCCATTTGCTCTCTCCTTTTTGTAGTTCAATTCCTTCTCTTATTTTATTACAACAAAAAGATTCTGACAAGTTATTCTACCATAATTGATTTTGCCTGAAAATCGTTACAGTAAAATTTTCCTCTTTACAAACGTGCGATTTCGGTTCTTACAGTATGAGCATACAATCTCCGAAACTGAAGAAGCGGTATTTTTCCTCCACGGCGATTCGGTAGGCGTTTAGGACATGCTCTCTCCCCGCCAGCGCAGACACCAGCATAACCAGCGTCGACTCCGGCAGATGGAAATTTGTAATCAGAGCATCAATCACCTTGAACCGATAGCCTGGATAGATAAAAATCTCCGTCCATCCGCTCTTCTCTGTCAAAAAGCCATTCTCATCCGCAGCCGACTCCAGCGTCCTTGTGCTTGTCGTCCCCACGGAGATAATGCGGTGTCCTTCCCTTTTGGCACGGTTAATCTTGTCCGCTTCCGGCTGCGTAATCTGGTAGAATTCCGAATGCATATGGTGCTTTAAGACATCCGCCTCCTTCACCGGGCGGAAAGTTCCAAGCCCAACATGAAGTGTCACTTCCGCAATCTCTACCCCTTTATCGCGCACTTTTTGAAGGAGCTCCGGCGTAAAGTGAAGACCTGCCGTCGGCGCAGCCGCAGAACCGTCATATTTGGCATAGACGGTCTGATAACGGTTCTTATCCTTCAGCTGATGCGTGATATACGGAGGCAGAGGCATCTGTCCGAGCTTGTCCAAGATTTCTTCAAAAATCCCTTCATACTCAAAGCGAATCAGCCGGTTGCCCTCCTCGACGATATCGATAATCTCCCCTGTCAAAAGCCCCTCACCAAAGATAATCCGGGTTCCGATTTTACACTTTTTTCCGGGTTTTACAAGTGTCTCCCAGACATCTTTTTCCCTGCGCTTTAGGATAAGAATCTCAATCTTGGCGTCCGTCCCCTCCTTCGCTCCGTAAAGTCTCGCCGGAATGACTCTGGTGTTGTTAAGTACAAGGCAGTCCCCCGGTTTCAAATAATCGATGATATCCTTAAATATCTTGTGTTCCACCTCGCCCGTGGTCTTATCAAGTACCATCAGCCTCGAGCCGGAACGATCCTCCAGAGGGTCCTGCGCAATCAGTTCCTCCGGGAGATCATAATAAAAATCTTTTACATCCATTTCTTATTCCTATCTATCACAGTTATTTTCGAAGCTCTGCTCCGATACCCTCCAGAGCTTTTACAATCTTGTTCATCGCATTGGTAATATCCGCTTCCTCTAAATTTCTGTCCTTTGCGCGGAAGCTCAAAGAGTATGCGAGCGACTTAAATCCGAGCTTAATCTGCGCCCCCTCATAGACATCAAACAACTCATAGCTCTCTAACAGCTTGCCGCCCTTCGACTCGAATATCTTTTCGACATCCCCCGCAAGGACTGTCTTTGGAACAACCATGGAGATATCGCGCGTCGCAGCAGGGAACTTGGCAATTCCGGTATATTTGCGCTCAAAGTTTGCACGCGCCACAATTTCAGGCATGTCGATGACCGCCACATAGACGCGTTCCTTCATGGAATAATTGGCTGCAACCGTCGGATGTACCTCGCCTAAATATCCGATGACGGTTCCGTCGTAGACAATGTTTGCCTGACGTCCCGGATGGAGGAAGGTCTTTCCGGACTGTGGGTCATACTCCGCCTTCTTTTTCATTCCGACTTTATATAAAAATTCTTCAACTACGCCTTTCATTGTATAGAAATCACCGTCGCCGTACATTCCCAATGTAAACTGCATTCTCTCCTCCGGAAGTTCCGTGATTGGAAGCTGTTTCGGAAGGTAGATATTGCCGAGCTCATAGAGACGGACATCCTTATTTCTACGGTTCATGTTGGTAGAGAGTGATACGAGCATTCCATTTAAAGAGTTCGTTCTCATAATGGAAAAGTCCTCTCCGAGCGGATTGCTGATTACAACAGCCTCCCTCTCCTTTGCATCCTTCGGCAGCAACAGCTTGTCATACACCTTCGGACTCTCAAACGAATAGGTCATCGCCTGCGAAAAACCACAGAATTCTGCGATTTCTCTCGCTACCTTCTCCACTTCCATCTTAAAAGAAATCATTCCTGTCGTGGATTCCCCCTTCGGAAGCGTCGTCGGAATCTTGTCATATCCGAAAAATCTGGCAACCTCTTCTGCGATATCTGCATCGCACTCTAAATCCTGCCTCCAGGACGGAACCAAAATCTCTTTTGCCTTTTCATCGTATCCTAAATCAATTGCCGCAAAGTAAGAAAGCATGGTCTCCGGTGCAATCTCTGTCCCCAGCAATTTGTTGTACTTCTCCGGTTCAAACGGAATTCTTCTTCCCTCTTTTTTTACCGGATAGATGTCGACTGCTCCACCGACAACCTCACCGGCTCCTAGTTCTTCAATCAGCTGGCAGGCACGGTTCATCGCCTCCATGGCATTGTTTGGATCCAATCCCTTTTCAAATTTTGAGGAGGCATCTGTTCTCAGACCGATTTTCTTGCTGGAGAGACGGATGTTCGTTCCGTCAAAACAGGCCGCCTCAAAGAGCATTGTCTTTACATTGTCTGTAATCATGGAGTTCTCTCCTCCCATAATTCCTGCAATGCCGACCGGTTTTGCCCCATCGCAGATCATGAGAACTGATTCGTCCATCTCTCTCTCCTGACCGTCTAAGGTCACAAATTTTTCGCCGGCTGCAGCGCGTCTTACCACAATCTCTCTTCCTTCGATGGTATCGAGGTCATACGCGTGCATCGGCTGACCGTACTCCTCCATCACATAGTTCGTGATATCAACAATATTGTTGATTGGGCGGATTCCCTGGGAACGGAGACGTCTCTGCATCCATTCCGGAGACGGCGCAATCTTAATATTTTTTACCACTCTCGCCGTGTAGCGGGAACATAAATCACCATCTTTGACCGTCACCTTGATAAAATCATTCACATCTTCACTGTTTCCGGTTTCCTTTACAACCGGAGGGACAAATTTTTTCCCGAAAGTCGCTGCCGCTTCCCTTGCGATTCCTAAGACTGCAAAACAGTCTACGCGGTTAGAGGTAATCTCATACTCCACAACGGTATCGTCAAGCCCTAAATACTTGACTGCATCCTCTCCGACCGGCGCATCCTCCGGGAGGATGTAAAGTCCGTCCTCCGCCGCCAGCGGGAACATGTCTGTAGTGGAACCGAGTTCCTCGATGGAGCACATCATGCCGTTTGATTCGATTCCGCGAAGTTTTCCCTTCTTGATTTTGATTCCGCCCGGTGTCTTCGTGCCGTCATGACCGCCTGCAACGCGGCCGCCGTCTAAGACAACCGGAACCTTGCAGCCTTCCGTCACATTCTGCGCGCCGGTCACAATCTGTGTCACTTCAGAACCGATGTTGACCTGACAGACGACAAGCTTATCTGCATCCGGATGTTTCTCGATTTTTTCCACCTGACCAATCACAATTTTTTCAAGGTCGGCATCCATGCACTCATATCCTTCCACTTTTGAGCCGGATAAAGTCATGGCATCCATATATTCCTGCGGCGTCACGGTAAGCCCAGGCACTAAATCTTTGATCCAATTCAATGATGTATTCATTTTCTATTCTCCTTCTATCACTATGTTCACATTTGCGCAAACCATCAACTGCTCTTCCCGCAGACCCACATCTGCTCTTTTCGCAGACCCCGGTATCTTCGTTCCACGGTCTGCTACACGCAGACCCACATCTGCTCTTTTCGCAGACCCCGGTATCTTCGATACCGGGGTTGTCCGGCTTGCGCCGAACAACCTTGCGCAGAAACCAAATCAAAATTTGCCACAGACAAGTCTGAGCAAATTTCAATTTGGTTTCTGCGCGGTCTGCTCTTCTTAATGCCCGCTAAAATTGTTTTAAGAATCTGTCGTCATTTTCGTAGAGAAGACGCATGTCATCAATTTCGTATTTGAGCAGTGCGATTCGTTCGAGACCGATTCCAAATGCAAATCCCGAGTATTCCTCCGGGTCGATTCCGCTCATGCGGAGCACCTTCGGATGAACCATTCCACAGCCTAAGATTTCAATCCATCCCTCTCCTTTGCAGAAACGGCATCCTTTTCCACCGCATTTAAAACAGGTGACATCCATCTCTGCACTCGGCTCTGTGAACGGGAAGTGATGCGGACGGAATTTTACTTTTGTATCCGCCCCGAATAAACGCTTCGCAAACTCTGCTAACGTTCCCTTCAAGTCAGAAAAAGTGATATTTTTGTCGATGACCATACCCTCAATCTGATGGAAGGACGGGGAGTGTGTCGCATCCACCTCGTCGGAACGGAACACGCGCCCCGGTGCAATCATGCGAATCGGAAGTTTTCCCTTTTCCATCACGCGCACCTGCACCGGTGAAGTCTGGGTGCGGAGCACAATCTTATCATTGATATAAAAGGTATCCTGCTCGTCTTTCGCCGGATGGTTCGCCGGGATATTCAACGCCTCAAAATTGTAGTAGTCATATTCCACTTCCGGTCCTTCCACCACTTCATATCCCATGCCGGTAAAGATTTTTTCCACTTCCTCTAACGCGATGGTGTTCGGATGGCGGTGTCCCACTTTGTTGCTCTTTGAAGGAAGAGTGACATCGATGACCTCATGTTTTAATCTCGCCTCTAACTCCGCTTCCTCCAATTTCACTTTTGTATCCTCAAGTCTTTTCTCGATGGCCTCTCTTGTCTCATTCACGAGTTGTCCCACCAGAGGCCGCTCCTCCGGTTTCACATCCTTCATTCCCTTTAAGACCGCCGTCAATTCTCCTTTTTTTCCAAGGATTGCAACTCGCACATCATTCAGTTTATTCAAATCCTTTGATTCTTCAATCTGACGGATTGCTTCTTCTCTGATTTTCTGCAGTTTTTCTTTCATTTTTCCCTTTTCCTTTCTTACACATAACAATGAGAAGCCCGCGATGCGTGTTTCTCAAGTCACTGCGGTGCTCGCATAAAAAAGAGTTTGCTTGCAAACTCTTCGCGCGCGAGCGGTGTTGCATAGCAACTTACTTCCTCTCCGCGAGCTGCGCATCCCCGCGGAGCGTTTTTTATCGAATAGGATTTTCCTATTCGATAAAAAAACGCGGAACTTATTCCTCCTAGGGACGAATAATTCCGCGGTACCACCCTGATTCTTCCGGCTGTGCCAAAAGCTCTCAATTCTGCGTAACGTGCATTTGACGTTCCGGACTACTGAACGTTCACCCGGAAAGCTCCTGTGCGAAATTCGATTCCTACCTTACCTTAAGCAGGCTTTCAGCCGATGACCTGCTCTCTCTGAAAAAAGTGTAGTCTCTACTTGACACATTCTTCGCTTCTTTCCTATACCTTTCACATTCTAGCACACGAGTTTTAAAACATCAAGTCTTTTTTTCCGTTATTTTACCCGCATTTTTTCCGCTCTTTCTCCTGCTTTTATCGCGCTTGAGCCATTTTGTAAAACTGTCGTTAAACACCACGTTCACCTCTGCGCACAACATCATGATATACATGCAAAAATAGAGCCAGAGCATAATGAGGGCAATTGTCGTCAGACTGCCATACATGGAGAATCCGTTAAAATAATCCACATAGACAGAGAGCCCGAACGAGAAAAGATACCACGCCACAGCGCATAAAAGCGCTCCCGGCACCTGACTCTTAAAGCTCAATTTACGGTTTGGCAGAGTCGTAAATATGACGTCAAAAAACAACGCCAGAATTCCTAACATGAACAGTCCTCTGAGTTTTGAAAAAAGGTTCGTAACGTGTGTGAGAATCGGTGCGCTCTGCTCTGCAAGATTCTGAATGGAATTTCCGAACACCAGAACTACAAGTATAAATATAATTGCGACAAGAAATACAACCGTATAGACCACCGCCCACAATCTCAAGACGAACCAGTTTCGCGTCTCCTCCAGATCATTGCAGGAATTGAGGCCGTCCGTCATGTACTGCACTCCCTTCGCCGCCGACCAGATTGCAGCAATCGCCGTCACGGACACGATTCCAAAGGAACGGTTATATACCTCGTCGATGATTGAAATCATAAAAGGAGATATATATTCCGGCATCAGTCGGTTTACAATCGCCATGATATAGCTCTCCGAGACGCTCGTGTACTGTAGGAGCGAGGAGAACACCATCAGAAAAGGGATTGCCGACAATATGATAAAAAAAGCCGACTGCGCAGAATACGCATTAATCTTATCCCGCTTACATTTATCCATAAATGCCATCAAATTTCCAAAAATCTTCCAAATCATAAACTCATCCTAACCTACTGTTCTTTTTCGTATATATTGCTCAGGACAACATCCCGGTAAAAAAACGCCAGAATATCCTGATAGTTTTTTCCCTCCGCAGCGAGGCTGTTCGCACCGTTCTGGCTCATCCCCAGCCCGTGTCCGTATCCGCCGCCATAAATCTTATAGGTGCCGTCCTCAAGCGGAATAACCGCGCAAAACGCACTCGGCAGCAGCGTCATATCCCGCTCTTTTTCATCTGCAAGGACAACGCTCCCCGCTCCGACACCTAGCACCCGTCTGATATTGTACTCTGTTTTTACATCCACCATACCATTCTCGTACTCAAGACGCAAGTTTAAAATGGAACCGGATGCACTTCGCTGTGTCACAAGCACACGATTTAAGGCGCCGAAAGAATCCATCGTCTCCACTTCGGTACTGCCGTCGCTTCCATAGTAAACAATATTTTCCGGCGCAATTCCCTTTCTGGTCTTTAACACCGATGCAAGTTCCGACTCCTTTCCGGAAAAAGCAGCCTTTGCACTCCAGCGGTAAAAATTGATACCGCTCTCATATCCCGCCGGTGCACTCATGATATATTCCCTGAAATTTTCCTCCACGGAGAGGTCTTTTTGACACTCCTCCGCATTCAGGCAGACTTTTTTCAGATATCCGTAAGTCCCGTCATCCGCACGGTTCCAGACACCAATCGTATCCGTGTAACCGCCCGAAGTAGAAAAATAGTAGGCCTCTATCACATTGCCCGCATAGGTCATGACCTGCCCCATCGTCTCATTCACCGCCCGGATGGACTGCTCTGTCCTCGCTGTTTTGTTATAGACCTGATAGGAGGTACTGTCATCAATGTGTGCACCCCTCGACGCATAGTCCGCCCGTAAAAGCTGGATATACGCATAGCTTCTTGCACAGACCGCCTGCGCCTTGAGTGCCTCCATTCCAAACGTTGACGGCATCTCACTCGGCACAACCGCACACAGATATTCTTCGAGCGGCAATTCATTTACAACCGTATATCCTTCCTCCGTACATCTCACTTCCATTTTACCGGCGTAAGGATTCCCCTGCTCCACCCCCGTTTCATCGCAGAAAGAGATGGTTCCCGTCTCAGTCGCAGGCGTGACGCAAAGCGTCTGCCCGTTTTCAGACAGACCGTAATCCGACGCATGCAAAACAGTTCCACCGGCGACCGTCGCCTCATTCGCCCCGCATATTACCCTGCACTCCTCCGATGTTTTCAGACAGACATTCTCCCGCCCAATCTGCCCGCCGTCCCCCAGGAGCAGGACTCTGATTTTTTGAATATCCGCCGGTTCCACCAGAAGGATTGCGCAGACTCTCTCCTCCGCAACAACATATTTCACCTTCATATTTCCAAGCACGATATCCGACAACGATTTCTCCTGCGTCTCTCCGTACACCTGATATACCGGAAGTTCTTTGTCATGCTGCACTTTTTCATAGCCTGAAATTTCGATTGTCTGCTCATCGTAGGAGAGAAGTTCCCCCTCGATGGTATCCTTTTTTTCATATTTTTTTATAAGAACACCGTCCGCAAACTCTAAATCACAGACAGTGCATCCGTTGTCCTCAAGCCCCTCCGCCGCCGTATGATACTCTGACCCGCGGTATAAAAAGGTAAGCTCCGATTCGGTCACCCGCTTTTGCATTGCGTTTTGCAAGCGAACCGGTTCCGACGCATGGCCTGCAATTCCGATACACCGTTCCCCCTGCACATACAAATCAAAATTTTTCCATTTTTCCAGATAATCCGCCGCAAAGTCAGCAGTGTAATCCCCCTCGCTCGTCACGAGAATACACCCGTCCTCCGACGCAATGCTCTCTAGCACCATAACTCTTTGCTCCTGCACAAGCATGTCGGTATCGAGATAATCGCGGATCTGGCGGTACAACGCCTTCCACTCTTCCCTCGTGACATATCTCCCCGCCACATTTTCTTTGTAATCTATGTAATCTGCAATTCCAAGGTCAGTCAAAAGTTTCCCCGCAAGCTCCGCGGACAATGCCTCCTCCCGGTACCCCGGCAGCATCTCTTCCCAGTCCTCCTCCTCAAACGGCACAAACACCATCTCTTCTAAGACCTCCCTCATCGGGATATAATCGTTAGAATACTCTGAGAGCACCGGCTTTTCCGCCCTTGTCTTTGCAACTATCATTGTCGTTATAATCAAAAATATCACAACCAAAATACTTCGATAAAATCTCTTTTTCATCCTGCCCCATCTCTTCTATATTTTTTTATAAAAAGAAGCTGCTTAAAAAAGCAGCTTCTTCTCTTCTGTATCTTCAACAGTCTTCTGTCTGTATACCAATCTACATTGGAATCTTTTGTACTTTTAAATTCTTTCGTACTTCAAAATCTTTCGTACTTCAAAAATCTTTTGTACCTTAAAATTCTTCTGTATCTCATCATATTCTTTAGTAGAAACACCCAAAATGCCGTTTCCTACAATTTTGACTCCTAGCGAAAGCTAGGTGGGTCACCGCAACTGAATTTCTGCCTTCCGCTGCTCTCGTACGCAGAGGTTAACTGGCGGCCTGACATCCGGTCAGTCATTTAGGCGTCCCATAAAAGTAAATGTAGGTTCAAAATAGTAGGGTTGTCGTACACCCCAGGCTTTTTCTTACTTTTATTATACTTTAATATGCCCCGTTTCACAAGTAAAAAATACAGTCCCGCTGCTGAAAATATATGGCTATTTTTGTATAATTTTCTACCTATCTTTCACTTGACATTTCAAAAAAGGCTGTTTCAAGTATCTAGTTGGAAGCCGGGAAAAATGGTCTCAAAGTGTTTGCCATCTGAGCAATCGGCATACTCTGCAGCCAGATTTTTCCAGGTCCTGTGATAACGGTATTAAAAATTCCCTCGCCGCCGAACAGCATATTTTTCACACCCGGCACTGTCTTGACTTCAATCTGACAGCTCTCTGTCATCGCCGCAAGGTATCCGGTATCCACCACAATCTGCTGTCCCGGTGCCAGCTCATATTCCTTGATATATCCGTCGAACTCTAAAAATGCAGTTCCGGTTCCGGCAAGCTTTTGCATGATAAATCCCTCGCCGCCGAAAAATCCGCTTCCGATTCTCTTCTGGAAAAAGACGGATAATTCCACGCCCGCCTGCGATGCAAGAAAGGCTGATTTCTGTGCGACAATCCCCTGACCCGGCGCGATATTAAAAGCGCGGATTGCCCCCGGAAAACTGGATGCAAATGCGATTGTTCCATTTCCGTTCATCGCTGTATAACGGTTTAAGAAAAGACTCTCACCGGAAAATGCTCTTCCGAATACTTTTCCGATTCCGCCTCCGGATATTGTCTCCATCTTCATGTTCGGTGACATCCACGACATAGCACCGCTCTCCGTAATCATAGTCTCCCCGTTTTCCACTTCACAAATGACAACCGGCAACGGTTCCCCTTCAATTGAATATCTCATTTTCAACTTCTCCTCCTGTTTTGTTTTTTACACTTTTTCATTATAACTGTTATAGTTGTCTAATGCAACGACAAGTTTTTTGCTTTTTCGCCGCGCGGCAGGCACTGAGGCGAGATACGCTTTTCGGATTACGCTTTTGATTAACGGCTGCCGCCGCAACACAAAAACAAGGTGCCGAATCGCTTCGGCACCCTGTCGGATTCTAATCTTATGCAAGCGCATCCACAAGCTTCTTTAATGCAGCTAACGCTTCATCAGGAAGTTTGTCATATCCCTCTTTCTTTGTTGCGAAATCTTCAACAGCTTTCACACGAGTCTCCATAGCAGCTTTCAACTCTGCTTTGTAGTTCGCATCGTTAAGATCCGGTGTGAAATCACCAGTCTTGCCGGACCAGTCATACATGATTTCGATGTCCTCAAACGGTCCCCACTGCTCAAATTTTGCTTTTCCTTCTACGATTGTCTCAAGGATTCCCAATGTGTCCTCCTTCTGGCACTTGTGACCCATGAAGTCGCCTGTGTTGACAATGTAGCAGTCTACGTTCTTCTCCTCCACTAACTTCTTGAACTTCTCATAGTCATTTACCAATGGATAAGTTCTGAATGGGTTAGCGTAAGGTACGATACGGATTGCATTTAAGTCGGTACCTGCGGCAACACGCTCTGCTGTGGATGTCTTTGTCGCAAGTGTAGCACCCATAACGGAAGCCAATGCAGATCCTTTTAATTTAACTACCGGTGGGATGGTAGGGTCTTTCATAATCCAGAAGATTGCGTTGACCGGAGCCTCAATCTTATCTACACGGTTTGGAGACCACAATTTTGATTTGATTGCACGTCCGTTACCGTTGCGGATATCTTCTGTAACCAGCTGCAGTTTGCCGTTCTCATCTAATGTTGCAGAACAGTTCTGCGCTGATAATAAGTACTCGTTGTCAGGACATCCTGTAGGATAATCCGCTGTCTTATCGAAATATGTAGGCTCGAGTGCGATGGAAGAACAGGTGTCTGTGTTGATGATGAACGCGTCATCATGAAGAACTTTGATACCGCCGAACGCATCGTATTTTCCGCCGTGTTTTGCATGTGTCAAGGTAGATTTACCTGATCCGGATAATCCGTATACAGATGCAACGAATTTCTTTCCTCCCTCAAGAGAGTACTCTTTCTGTCCGCCGTGGCAGGAAGCATAACCATTTCTGTTAGCCAGCGCCCATGCCATTGTAAGGGTACCTTTCTTGTGCTCTCCGAAGTATCTCATACCAAGAATTGCTGCACAGTTCTGGTTGGTATCGAAATAGCACAGTGTCAGAGGATCGCTCAGACAGCTGTAATCAACGTCCGGTGCATCGTGTGGTGCCCACTGCGGATCAGAGAAAATGTAGATGTCAGGTTCGTTGCCATCACCGATTTTCTTTGAATTTTTATACATTTTTACATATTCATCAGACATGTACTGGAAGTTTAACATCCAGTTGTAAAGGATGTTCTCCTCCCCTTCCGGAATCAGGAGGTGAGCTTTTACCATGAACTCAGGGTCAAGACCAATGAAGCACTCTGCGTGATACAGAGTTTTCCAACGTGTCTCGTATACAGCATCCATTACTACTTTATCAAGTTTAACATCATCAACACCCGGTTCGCCTTTGATGCGGCGGGCTGCTGCATAACGACCTGTTACAGCGCCATCGTTGAACAGCAATACTTTTGCATCTTTCTCAAGACCAAATGTCTCGCCGTCTTTGACCGGCATATCTGTCACGATTGTTCCAGGTGAATTCTTTGCTAATTCATAAGCCTCTTTCAATGTGTTGACTTTCACAACGTTATTTCCGTAGAAAGCCGCTTCAATAATAGAACGTGTTTTGGAAAAACCAACTTTTCCAGCTCCAATCTCACTGATTGGATAATAAGCCTTTGTTGACATTCTTAAATTCCTCCTTAATAAGAAATAAAATGATAGCTAAATCAAAAATTCCGCTACTATAACTATACACTATGTTATTTTTTTGTCAATCAATTTTATCTAAATTTTATGATTCTTTTTTTAAAATGGTAGTACTTTTTTCCTTCTATTCTAAAAATTTTCTTAAAACTAATGTAAATAAATTTTAAATTCATACATTTCTCTTGTATAAAAATAAGCCGTTATGATATGATAGAAAGACAGTGAAAAAGGAGGACTTACAATGACAAATAATCCAAATCCATATTCAGAAATCACTCCGGAACTCATGCAGCTCTCCAAACTCTGCGAACAGTGTTCCGTCATCGACCCTGAACTTTACAACAAATATGATGTCAAAAGAGGGCTTCGTGATTTAAATGGTAAGGGTGTTCTCGTCGGATTGACCGAAATCTCTGATGTCTGTGCGACGGAGATAATCAATGGCGAATCCGTCCCTGCCCATGGTGAACTCTACTATCGGGGATACAACGTAAAAGACATCATCGCGGGTCTTGGAGAGGACACACATTTTGGTTTTGAAGAATGTACCTACCTCCTGCTTTTTGGAAAATTGCCAACCCGTGAACAACTGCGCACGTTTTCGGAAATGCTGAGTTTCTACCGAACGCTGCCCACCAGTTTTGTGCGGGATATCATCATGAAAGCTCCGAGCAAAGATATGATGAACACGTTGGCTAGAAGTGTCCTGACACTCTACTCCTATGACGACAGGGCTGATGACATTTCTTCGGCGAATGTGCTGCGCCAGTGCATTCAGCTCATCAGTCTCTTTCCGCTTCTATCCGTTTATGGTTACCAGGCTTACCGCCACTATCACGACGGCGCCAGCCTCTATATCCATCCGCCAAAAGCAGAATACTCCACCGCGGAAAATATCCTGCACATTCTGCGTCCCGACAGTCAGTTCACACCTCTCGAGGCAAAACTTTTAGACATCGCACTGATTCTGCACATGGAGCACGGCGGCGGCAACAACTCTACCTTCACCACGCATCTGGTGTCCTCCTCCGGAACCGACACCTACTCGGCTATCGCCGCTTCCCTAGGTTCTCTGAAAGGGCCAAAGCACGGCGGTGCCAATATCAAAGTGGTAAAAATGTTCGACGATATGAAAGCGAACCTCAAAGACTGGTCTGACACGGACGAGATTGCACGCTACCTGACGGCACTGCTTCACAAGGAGGCCTTCGATCACGCAGGTCTCATCTACGGCATGGGGCATGCGATCTATTCGCTCTCCGACCCTCGAGCCGTGATTTTCCGTTCCTTCGTAGAACGCCTCTCCGCGGAGAAGGGCTACGAAAAAGAATTTGCCCTGTACTCTGCCGTGGAGCAGCTCGCCCCGGAAATTATCGCCAAAGAGCGGAAAATGTATAAGGGAGTCAGCCCTAATGTCGATTTCTACAGCGGTTTTGCATACAGTATGCTAGGACTTCCCGTGGAACTCTACACTCCGATTTTTGCTATTGCCCGCATCTCCGGCTGGAGTGCCCACCGCTTAGAGGAGATTACCCGGAGCGGAAAGATTATGCGCCCAGCCTACAAAAATGTCGGTGAACACAAAACGTATATTCCAATCGAAGAACGCTAAACTGTCCGCTGGGGACGCACCCTTTTGTTCGACGGGGACGCACCCTTTTGTTCAATGGGGACGCACCCTTTTGTTCAATGGGGACGCACCCTGGCGGGCAGGCTTATACAATTTCGTTATATTGCAAAAAGAGATACTGTTTTGTAAGATTGGGAAATGAATTAGTATCTCTTAATATCTTTGTATTACACCAGCAATCAGCAGACACGATGTCTGCTGAAGGCACAACTGAGCCATGGATGGCGAATTTGTGCCGTTTGCGTCGACTGCTGATACTATTTCAAAGATATTTAGAGATGCTTATTCATGAACCATGGTGCAAAACAGTATCTCTTTTTGTGATATGGTACAAGTTTTTATAAGTCTGCCCCTTAAGGGGTGCGTCCCCATTGAACAAAAGGGTGCGTCCCCATTGAACAAAAGGGTGCGTCCCTAAATTTCAAACCAGAAGATGGAGCCTTTTTTGGGCTCGCTCTCCACACCGTACGCGGCGCCGTGGAGTTCGAGGATATTTTTTACGATGGAAAGCCCGAGTCCGGTTCCCATCACAGCGCGCTTGTGCGTCTTGTCCACTTTATAGTAGCGGTCCCAGACATAGGGAAGCGACTCCTTGTCAATTCCCTCACCATGGTCGATGACCTCAATCCGGACGCGCTCTCCTACAACCGTCTGCTTTACAATGACCGTCTTGTCCTCGCCGGCGTAATTAATCGCATTGTTCACCAGATTATAGATAACCTGAAAAATTTTAAACTCATCCGCTTCCACTTCCACTTCTCTGTCATACTCAAACCGAATCGTGTATCCATCCTGCTCAATAAGTTTGTTGTATCGTTCAAACACTGACTGTATGCTCTCTGTCAGATTGTAGACCGACAGATTTTTCTCGAGTACTCCCGCCTGAAGTTTAGAGATGTCTAACATATCGTTGACCAGATTGGTCAGCCTCTTCGCCTCGTCGATGACAACCTGAACATTCTCCGGTGTATTCTCCCCCGGAATATCGCGCATCATCTCCGAATACGCAATAATCATGGTGAGCGGTGTCCTTAAATCGTGGGAGACATTCGCAATCAGCTCTCTCTTTAAACTTTCGTTTTTTCCCAGATCAATCGCCGTCTGTGTCAGTGTGTCCGACAATTCCGCAATCTCCTTGTAATCCTTCCCGTCAAAAACGACATCAAACTTACCTTTTGCCATCTCCTTCGCCGTCGCATTGATCCGAATCATGGATTTTGAAATCTGCCTTGAAATCAAAAGCGCCACAAAAAGGGACAAAAAGACCATGATTGCCGTAATGCAGAGCAGTTCCACGCGGAGTGTATGTACCGTGGCGTCAATCGGAGTGAGCTGTGAGTTGACAAACAGAACCACGTCCCTTGTTCCGTCATTTACAATATTGACATAGATAACGCTCTCCACCATCTCCTGCCCATGGTTCTGCATGAACCTGTCCTCACCAGCTTCCGGCGGCATTTTTTCCGCTTTCTCATCCGAGGCATCCCGTTCCGCAGCGCCCTCCGCTGAAAACGCCTCTCCATCCGGTTCCGGCAAAAACGTCATATTTTTGCTTCCCTCAAACTCAATCTGCGTCGAACCGCCTTCTGCCTTTGCCTTCTCATAGAACTTCGTAAATTCCTCCGCCGGAATTGAATTTAATCTTGTAGTTGATATATACTCAGCACTATAGAGAGGATTTCCGTCCGTGTCCGCGACATAGATTGCAAGATTATTGTAGGAGGCGAGCGCATCAATCTGCTCCTCGATATCATCCTCCTTCGACTGCAGGATGGCGATGGCCTCCGATGTCACCTGTCTTGCCTCGGTCGTCTTAATCATCTTATAAAAACTGTCGAGATAACAAATCTGAATCAGCCATAACACCACGAGAAGAATCGCCGTAAAACCGAGGAGATACAGAAAAATTTTCCATTTGATACTGATTTTTTCATGCTTCAAAACGATATCCCACCCCTCGAAGTGTAACTAAAAATTTGCGGTATTCTCCCAGACTGCTCCGCAGCAGTTTGATGTGGGTGTCAAGTGTCCTGTCATCCCCGTAGTAGTCATAGCCCCACACCTCCGTAATCAGACGCTCGCGCCCTAGTGCAATGTTGCGGTTCTTCACCATATAGAACAGCAGATCGTACTCCTTTGGCGACATCTCGACCCGCTTGCCATCTACACTCACGGTTCTTCCGGTAAAATCTACCTCGAGACCCTCCACCTTAAACACGTCATGCTCCGGCGAATTTTCCTTTGTGCGGTTGCGTCCGATGACAACCTTAACCCGCATCATCAACTCCTTCGGGGAAAACGGTTTCACCACATAGTCGTCAATCCCGAGTTCGAACCCATGAATCCTGTCGTACTCCTCACCTCTCGCCGACAGCATGATAACCGGAATATCCTTCCGCTTGCGAATCTCACGGCAGGTGGAAAATCCGTCCAGCTCCGGCATCATCACATCTAAAATAATGACATCGAAATCCTCCTTTTTACAGATTTCGATTGCCTCCATGCCATCCTTTGCCTCACAGATTTCATACCCTTCAAACTCTCCGTACTTTCGAATAATAGCACGGATTTTTTCTTCATCATCTACCACTAATACTCTTTCCATAACTGCTCACCTTCCATCTCATCATTATGAAAACCACATTAACAGGACAATGTGACGGTTCTGTGACAAACATCTGATTCTTTTAGGTTCAACGTGGAAGATTTCCTGTCTCACAAAAAATATTCCGACAGCGCGTCTCGAAACTCACGGTTAAACCAGAGAAATGCAACAAGAAATACCAGCATCGTGCCAATGTTTAAATAAGGTACGGAGAAAAACACCTCATCCAAAAGATTGAGAAGTCCTACAAGCATCGTCACAACACCAAAAATTGCTTCCTTTTTATAGACTCTCCCGATAAACGCCTCCCTGTCCCTACATTTTCCCAATTGCTCCTTTGCCACCATCATACTGCTGATTTCACCTGTCTGTTTCATCTTTTGCGCTGAATACACCAGATACCCTCCAAACAGCGTTATTACCACATCAAAAATTATCATCGTCGTCATAAAATAAAACCTCTTTCCTTCCTCTCTTTCCCTATTATAGCTCCAAGTTTCACCGGTTGCAAGGAATTGACAAAATAGACCGACAATTTCCATAAAATTACGGAATTTTCTGCAATAATCGTTGAACAAATTAACAAATTAGTGTAAAATAACATTATTAACATTAATATGTACAAGATAAGGAGACGGTTTTATGAGATTAGATGATGCGAAGGTTCTTATAAGTGATGATTCCATTCTTGCAAGAAAGCAATTGAAAGATATGATTTCCTCTCACGGCGCACCTGATTACATTGAAGCTTCCAACGGGCAGGAAGCAATTGATCTTTACAAGAAAGAACATCCGAATCTGGTTTTCCTAGATATCGTAATGCCGGTGAAGGACGGCAACGCTGCCATCCGCGAAATCATGGAATTTGACCCTTCCGCTGATATTATTGTTGTCTCATCTGTCGGAACAAAGTCTCAGTTAAAGGCGGCAATCGAGACAGGCGCGAAGGATTTTATACAAAAACCACTTAGCAAAGAACACGTCAAACAAATACTTACTTCAAGATTTGAAGGGAGATAATTTATGTATGCACAGTTTTTTGGCAACTACCTTTTGTCCCGGAACATAATTACTGCCGAGCAGCTCGTTCAGGGGTTAGGGCAGCTTTCCACGGACCATATGAAAATTGGGACCCTCGCCATCCACGAGGGCTACATGACCGCCTCTGAAGTTGAGCAGGTTCTTATCATGCAGACGCATCAGGACAAGCGTTTCGGAGAACTTGCCGTAGATCTCGGCTATCTCTCAGAGGATGAGGTACTCTCCTTGTTGAAGACACAGGGACCGGATTTTTTACTTTTAGGTCAGATTTTTGTAGAAAATAATATCATTACCAACCAGGAGCTCGAGAACCTGTTAGTGGATTACCAGTCCGAGAATGAACTGATTGAACTCGATATCACAACAGAGCAAAAAGAGAGCATCAATTGGCTGATTGAGCGTTTTTTCCTGGCTGCCGAGCGTCCGATTTCGGATCTCGACTCCAAGTATATCTCTCTCTTTTTCAACAATCTGATTCGTTTTATCGGAGACGATTTTACGCCGGTGTCCCCGGCCTTGTGTCCGGAATATCCGGTCAATTTCTGTGTGATGCAAAAAATCAGCGGACGTTATTCCCTTCAGTCCTATCTCGATATGGACGAGTCGACTGCTGTCGCTTTCGCTTCCCGCTATATAGATGATGAGCTTGAGGAATTTGATGAGTATGTAAAAGCTTCCTTAGACGACTTTTTAAATCTTCACAACGGAATTTTTAATGTGAATCTCTCCAACGAGCACTCGATGGAATTAAATCTCGAACCTCCGGAAATTGTGGAAAGGGATTTGTTAATCTTTGACAAACCCGCCTTTTTACTACCGGTTATTTTCCCATTTGGAACCCTTCACTTCATCATCTCCTTTGGAGCCGAAGAATAATTATCATACATAAAAGCAGCCTTGGGGCGCCTTCCTTACGGAAGGTGCCCCAAGGCTTTGTATCGGCTGCATTCTAAATATTCAAAAATTTCTTCACGACGGAAGGCATCTCCTCCACTTCACAGACTGTATCATGAAGTACCGGCGCTGTCCGAATCTCTTCGATCGCCTGCGGCACAGCGACATTGGCGATTTTACTCAGTTCATCGACAAGTTCAAAATCTGTCATTGAGCTGTATTTTGATGCATCAATCGCCTCCATCACACTTCTGGTAAACTTAAACGGACTCGCCGTAGATGCAATTACAGTCTTCGTCTCTGTATCTCTGGTATCGTCCTTATATTTTTTGTATACACCGGATGCGACCGCCGTATGGGTATCGATGACATAACCTGTCTTCGTGTAGAGATCCTTGATAACCTCTCCGGTCTCCGTCTCGCTGGTATAATTGCCGTAAAAATCTTTTAACTGCTCTCTCATCTCCGGTGTAATCTCATACTTACCCTCCGCAGAGAGTGATTTCATCAGCTCTGCATTCTTCTTCGCATCATTGCCTGCGATACGGTAGATTAAACGCTCTAAGTTGCTGGAAATCAAAATATCCATGGACGGGGAATTCGTCAGAACGAACTCTCTGTTCCTATCGTATTTTCCCGTGGAAAAGAAGTCGTACAACACTTTATTCTCATTGGATGCACAGATTAATTTTGCAATCGGAAGCCCCATATTTTTTGCATAGAAAGCCGCTAAAATATTGCCGAAATTTCCGGTCGGCACGACAACGTTAATCTTCTCGTCCTTACCGATGACACCGTTTGCATACAGTTTCGCGTATGCGTAGACGTAGTAGACAATCTGTGGAACCAGACGTCCGATATTGATGGAATTCGCAGATGAGAACTGATAACCTGCAGCGTTCATCTCCTCCGCTAACGCCTTGTCGGAGAACATCTTCTTCACACCGGTCTGCGCCTGATCGAAATTGCCGTTAATCCCAACTACATATGTATTCTTTCCTTTCTGGGTCACCATCTGCTTCTCCTGAATCGGGCTGACGCCGTTCTTCGGATAAAATACAATGATCTTCGTTCCCTCCACATCTGCAAAGCCTGCCAGGG
>CAZBUW010000049.1:0-21886 GCA_964495195.1 uncultured Roseburia sp. | reverse complement strand
GCCGGATGTATTTTTTGAATATGCAAAGACAGCGGAAGAAAAAGGTTTTAAGGTGATTATTGCGGGTGCAGGAATGGCGGCACATCTCCCGGGAATGTGCGCGGCAATCTTCCCGATGCCGGTCATCGGAATTCCGATGCACACCACATCGCTTGGCGGACGTGATTCCCTCTATTCCATCGTGCAGATGCCGTCCGGAATACCGGTTGCGACGGTTGCAATCAACGGCGGGGCGAACGCGGGTCTTCTGGCGGCAAAGATTCTTGCCACTTCCGACGAGGCACTGCTTCAGAGGCTGAAGGATTACAGCAGGGAGTTGAAAGAGCAGGTTCAGGCGAAGGACGCGAGACTGCAGGAAGTCGGATATAAAAACTATTAAGAAAGAGAACTCTATGTGTTTGAGAAATCATCACATAGAGTTTTTTTTGTTATGTGGATTCGGGAAAAAAGGTACTTTTGACCGAATAAAGGAGCGAGCGGAAAGCGGTTATGATGTATAATGGAAGTATTAGGAAACGGATAGGAGGGTGTTTATGAAAAAAAGGATATTTACCATTGTTTTGGCAATGTCAATGCTGATCACAAGCCTATATACATCATCGGAGGCAGTTTATGCCTCAGACTTAGCGGAGGAGATTGAACAGTCAAAGGAGGAACAAACTTCCGGCACAGAGGAAGCGGAGCCGGAGACGACAGAACAAGAACAGGTGGAACCGGAATCCACAGAACCTGAGTCTGCCGAACCAGAGATGACAGAACCGGAATCCACAGAACCGGAATCCGCCGAATTAGAGACGGCGGAGCCGGAGACGACAGAACAAGAGTCTGTCGAATCAGAGGCGGCCGGATTGGAATCGGATGTGGAAGCGCCGGAGGAGAAGAGTGTGCCGGAGGAGATGTATGCGGCGGGAAACGCTCCGCTTCACACCATGTCTAAAATATATTGGAATCCAAATGGAAAAAACACGGTTTCGGGGACAGGAAGCATTTTACAGTATGCGGGAAACGACAGCAACAGTGGTTCCACTGTGCGTTATCCGGTGCTGAATCTGACGACTGCCATTGAAAGGGCAGCGGCGGGAGCGGATATTTTTTGCATGAATTACTATGGCTGCAACAGCGACACGGTCATCGATGCGGGGGACAATCCGGTCACAATCAAGCGGGATGCCGCGCACAAGGGAAACATTGTCCAGATTACGGACGGGATACTAGAGCTGGCAAACCTGACGCTCGATGGAAGCGACAGTTATGAGGACAGGGTGCTCACAGTCGGCAGAGGTGCAACCTTAAAGATAGGGGACAGTGTCGGAAATGTCGGGGAGAGTTTTTATTTTATAGAGGCTACGGCAAATGCGGTCGTATTGGCTGGAGAGCCGGAGGCCGGAACGAAATACAACGTCGAATTTGCGGCAGGCTTTTTCGAGAAGGGAAAAGTGACGGTACAAGCGACACAGACCGAGGAAGTTCTGCTTGTGGATGCCACGTTGAGCGGGCTTGACCCGGCGGGATATTTTTCCGTAAAAAATCTGCCGGACGGATGGGCTGTCTATCAGAAGGGAAAACAAATCTGGGCGAAAAAGCCGATTGTCCCGGTTCCGGAGAAGCCTTATGCGGAAATCTGGGTGGACGGAGAGAATGGAAATGATTCCAACAGCGGGCGCAGCAGGGCGGAGTGCGTGAGAACGTGGGAGAGAGCATATCAGCTTTATGTGGACAAGCTCGGCGGAAAGGGGACCATCTATGTCGCAGGAACAATCACCGTCGATAAAAAAGATTTGACAGTCGAAAAATCCGTGATAGAACGCGCGGAAAATTTTGACAGGGAGCTGTTTTGTGTGACATCGGACGGTTCGCTCGAGATACAGGATGGAGTTGTCTTTAAGCAGGGGCAGAAGACGGAGGAAGAGGAGGAAGAAGAGGAGGGGACAGTTTACGCAATCACAGGTGAGGGCGCACTGCAGGTGGCAAAATCCGTGGTCATCCCGGAGGTCATGCGGTTAGAGAATCATGATCACCCGTTAGAATTGACGGGGAGCGGGAATCAGACGTTTCGAATCGAGGCGGCAGGCAATTATGCGGACGGAGATCTGATTGTAAAAAACGGTGTGCCGCCGGTCGTTGCGCTGGAGCTTGGAAATTATTGTCTGAAAGCGCAGGGAGCGGATTCCTACCTCTACATCCCGCCGGTTGTTTACATCAACGGTGCAGCAGGAAATGACAGCATGGATGGACTCAGTGTCAATACGGCAGTGCTGACGCTTGAGCGCGCCACGGAGCTCGCTCTCCTATATGGCACCAGCACGCTCGCGGTTTTAGGCGGCCCGGTCACGATTTCAGACGGAAGCAGTAAGACATTGGAGAGTTATCTTTTTATCCAGAATGTGCCGGGGTACAGTGGTGACATATTCCATGTCAAAAATGGAACTATAAATATAAATGGAAAAGTGCTCGGGAACACGACTGCGGATGGAACCGGAAAGGTTGTGTTTGCCGGGAGGGAGATAAAAGGAGACGTGTCGGTTTTGGACAATGCGTCATTTGAAATCGGTGCGGGAACTTTAAAAGGAACTGTGGCAGTGAGCAAAAATGCAGCAGTGACACAGAGTGGTGGAAAGATAAAAGGGCTTGTCACAATGACAGGCGGCAGCTATACGATAAAGAGCGGAACGGTGGTGGGCGATATCCTGCAGACGGCGGGAAATCCTGCCACGGAGATCAAAGGGGGACTCATCAAGGGAAAGGTGGACGTCTCTGCGGGAACCGTCCTGATGACAGGTGGAACCATCCAAAAGCAGGGCATCGTCATATCGGGGACGGGAAGCTGTCAAGTGGACGGCGGAACGATTGAAAAATGTATAACGGCGGTCAGAGTGACGGAAGGAATGTTCTTTTTGATGGGGGGATCCATAGCGGAGACAAACACAAACGGTCTGGTCATCGAGGAAAATGGGGGGGCAAAGCTTTCTGGCGGAACGGTGAGCGCTGCATCGGCGGTGAAAGTGAGCGGACAGCTTTGGCTGTCGGGAACGCCGGAAATCACCTCTGAGATTGAACTTTGCAATAAGCAAAAACCGGTAGAACTCGATGAAGCAATCCCGGAGGAATACCGGTATACGCTGAGTTTTTCGGGCGATTACTTAGAGGAGGCAGGGACGAGTGTTGCGGTCAACGGAAAAGCCGGATGCCCGGCGACATTAAGCCAGTTTTCCATCACCGAGGACGCGAGTGAGCTGCTAGAACTTTCAGAAAGAGGAGACAACCTTGAGATTACCAAAAAAGCGGACCCGGTGGGAATCTATTGGGGCAAAACACCGGGATATTACACTTTTGGCGGCTATGGGGAAGAAGGAAATGACAGCAATTCCGGTACCTCCCCGACGGATGCGGTGGTGACGTTTGAGAGAGTGAAAGAGCTGCTGCTCGAGAGGTACGACAATGGAAACGGGGAGGCGTGCGACGTCTATGTGAGCGGAGGTGTAAGGCTCGCAGACGATTTCGTCTTTGAATTTGACAGGGAGAAATTTCCGTGGAATCCAAAGATTATCCGCTATCCGGGTTACAAGCAAACCATGTTTCTGATGAGTGGAAATGTGACGATGCAAAATATCACGATCGATGGAAACGACATCAAGCAATTGGGGGGATGTGCAATCGATGTTTCGGGCAAGGGGCTCACGATAGAGGATGGCGTCGTGCTCCAAAATGTCAGAGGGGGCGTGATTCGTGCATATAACGCGACGTTAAAGATAGAAGGTGGGACAATCCGTGATATCGTAACCGAGGAAAACCAACAGTACACAAGTGTTATTTACGCAGATGAGGGTAAGTTATTGATGTCGGGAGGCACAATACAAAACTGTGAAGTAGAAGGGGCGGTTCTCCATATAAATGAAGGCAGTGCTGAGATATCAGGAGGCACAATACAAAACAACATCACAAGGGGAAATGGGCCTGTTGCTGCCACCTGGTACAGTACAGTGAGATTTACGGGGGGAACCATACAAAATAATGAGGCAGTAAATGGCGGAGCGCTTTATCTAGCCGACAAAGCGAATGTTAGCATCGAGGGGGGAACCTATGTTGACAACCATGCCTCAAAGGGAGGAGCGGTTTATTGCTATGGAGCGGATGTAGAGATAAGCGGAGGCGTCTTCGAGGGAAACAGCGCTGATTATGGCGGCGCGATGTACATGACTTCTTTCAGATTTAATCAATCTCCGTACAATATTTTTCTGGCGTCAGATTTTACGATGGGAGACAATGTTGCGACCGTAAAAGGGGATGGCATCTATGTCGAACAAACGCAGTATAACAGAACCAACCACGAATGTATGACGTTCGGAAGTCTTGAGAATGAACAGACCATCTATCTCGGAAAATATGTTGATGTGGAGAAGGTATTCCCGATTGGTCTCACCGCCGCAATCACAGACCCGTCGACACTCATTGAGATAGAGGTAGACCCGGTCGCAAGACCGGGAGATGTGGTCGTGGTGGGAGATGGGACTAATGTGACCAATGCGGCACAGTATGTCCGCAACTTTACGATATCACCGGAAAGTGGGTATACGCTTGTCCCATCCGGGAAAAAGATTATTTTGGGGCAGGCGTATTATGTGGACGGTGTTTCCGGGGATGACGGCAACGCGGGGAATCGTCCAGGCGCAGCATTTAAGACGATGGAGAGGGCAATCGAGGCATTGGGAAGTCAGGCGGGAAGCATCTATGTATGCGGAACAGTCACAATCCCGGCGGGGACAAGCGCGAGCTGGACGTTAAATGACACCCAGTCGATTGTGAGATACAGCGGAATCGACCGAAAGCAGAGCGGTGCGTTCACAGGGCGGATGATTGTGGTCGAGGAGAATGCCGCATTAAATCTTCAGGGGGTAAACCTGTATGGTGCGCTCGCGGAAGATGAGGCGGAGGAAAATGATTATCTGCTGGTACAGAATGGAACGCTCACGTTAGATGAGAACAGTTCGTGCGCAAACGGAATCGTATACCTTGCAGATGAAAAAGTCATAAATGTTAAAGGGACGCCGTCGGAGCTGCTCGCGACAGTTGAAAAAGAAAACGCAAAATTGGGGGACGTCATCGGGAAATATGACACACCGACGGGCGGAAATACAGATAATTTCAGTCTCAGCTCCAATATGACAGGGTTTGGACTGATTGCGGAGGCGGACGAGGTAAAATTAGCGGATGCGGGAAACGTCTATGTGGATGGATTAAACGGCGATGACGGAAACGACGGACTCACACCGCAGACGCCGGTAAGGACAATGGAGGAGGCGTACAGAAGACTCGCGCAGGCAGGCGGAAACATCTATGTGGTAGACACCGTGCCTGTCACGGCGGATACCACGCTTGCTAAGACATCCTACGTGAGCGGAGCAGTCAGCATAAAGACGACTGGGGCAGTTCAAATCTTACGCTATGACACGAATCAGAATCCGTTGTTAAAAGTGAGACAGGGGATTCTCAAAATGTCCGGTGTCACGGTGGACGGGGCAAAATCTGCCGCCGGTGAAAGTCAGTCTGCGCTCATCTATGTGGAAGCTGCCGGTACCTTAGAGCTAGAGGGCGGCGCTGTCTTAAAGAATAACAGGAACGCGGGAGATGGAGGCGCCATCTATAATGAGGGAACTGTAAGACTTAGAAATTGTACCATAAGGGACAATGAAGCCTCGAGAGGGGCAGGTGTCTGTCACGCGGGCGCGGTGCTTGCGATTGCGGACGCAAAAGCCGGTTTAAGTGACAATGAGATTTATCTTTCCACGCAAAAATATATTCAGGTGGAGGCGATACTCGCTGATGGATGTAACTACAGTATTAATCTGGATTCTGCCGACGCGACAGCGGGGCGCACAATTGCAGTATTTGACCGGTTTACATACAGTTCCGCGGGTGTGGCCGCGGAAGCGGAGCATTTTGCAGTCTCTGAAAAGGCGACAAAGCGGGTGCTCGAGGCAAAGGGGCAGGATACGCTCGTTCTTGCGGGCGACTTTGACGTCACCTTGAGCCGGACAGAGTTTTTTGCGGAGGCGGAGACGGAGATTCTTTTCAACGCGGTGCCGCAGAACGCGAGAGCTTCCCAGGTGCAGGTCAGTGTGAAAAAAGACGGCAAAGAAATCATCTGTACGACAAAGGATTACAACCGTTACAAACAGATTCAGATTCCGGCGGAGGAGAAAAATGTGGGAACACTCACGGTGACGTTCACCTGCGGGAACACCTCGGTTGAAAAGGAGATTGTACTTTCGACCTACGCGGTTGTATATCAGGATGGAGCGGACGCGCTGATTGCAAGACCGCAGGAGACGGGAGTGGCAGGAGTTCACAGAGACAGTGCATGGCTTCATATCTGCAATGGAGCGGGGGAAGAAAGGGAGTTCGCCATAGGTGACATTTTCCTCTCCTACGAAGACGGTTCCGAAGTGGAGTGGGACAATAATAAGATATCTGCGGATATGGAAAATGCCATGAGCTGTTTTGGAATCGAGATTGAGCCGGTCACGGAAATCGGGGCAGGGCAGCAGATTTACATTCCAATCGAGCTTTGTAACGGAAATGCGATCACCATGCAAAAAAAGGGAGACATCACACTCGCCGATGTCACCTACGGGGACAATTGGACATCGATGACGGTGGATTTTGTGACAAAGCCGGTCACAAGAGTCAGAGTGCAGCTAAACCTCGATGATGAACCGGACTATAATGCAAAAGTGGAAGCGTTGGAGGAGAAGACGGGAAGACGAATCCGCCTTACTTGTATACAGGAGGAAAAACGGAATCTGTATGCGGAGTTTCGCAGGCTTTTTCAGAAGGGAGAGAGTTACCAATATGAAGCGGAGGGGCTGGCGGAAGGAAGTTACCGCATCTTAGTGGATGAGGAAGATACCGGACAGAGTGTAGATTTAAGCATTAATGGCAGTGCCGATTGTGTGGTTGACCGCTATCACATTTCGTACGAGGCGAACGGAGGGACATTTGCGCAGGATGCGCCGGAATTGTATATCAGGGGAAAGGGAATCGAAAGTCTGCCGAGGCCGGAGAAAGAGAACGCAGAATTTGCCGGATGGTATACGAAAAAAGATCTCACCGGAGAACCAATCGCATCAATCACGGAAACGGACGAGGGAAAGATGATGCTCTATGCGGCATGGAAAGAACGCGTGGAAGATTTTGAGGTCAATATTTTACAGAAGAGTTATTTTGCACAGGATGGCAGTGCCGTCACAGTCAGTGCAGCGGTAGAAGGATGCGCACCGGAAGATGTTATGGCCGAGGTCGCCGCACCGGAGGGAACAGATATCACGGACTGGTGTGACATGGGGACGTCCGGAAACTGCAGGACAATCACGGTTCCAATTAAAAAGGAGCATGTGGGAACCTACCGCATAACTTTTTCACAGGGCACAAAAAAGATAGAAAAAGATGTCATTCTCTCCGCATATGTGATACAGTATGCTAAGGGGCAGGATGCGCTCATCGCAGAGGCGCAGGAGGACGGTGTGGATGAGATCCACACGGACACGGCATCTGTCACGGTTTACAATGGATACGATAAACCTCAGGTATTTCAGGCGGGAAAGGCGGAGATTTTTTACAACAACAGTACGGAGACAGCCCAGATATCGAACCTTCTGGTGGAGAAAAATATGGAGCCTGCGAATACGATGAAGTATTTTGGACTCCACTGGGATGCAGAGAGCAGGGAGGTTCCGGCGGGGGGACAGGAGACGTTTGGACTCACTCTCTCAAACGGGGACCGGCTTACCGATACGAAAGAGGGCGTGTTAAGGCTGCAGAAGTCTTCCCTTGGGGAAGATGTTGCAGATATCAATCTTGCACTTCGCACCAGAGCCATCACCCGCCTTCAGGTGGCGGGAACCTACGATGATGGGGCAAAGGAGGATCTTGTCATCACACTGTGCCAGAACGGAAGTACCGTATATCAGCTTGAGAATATTATAGGGGAGCACCCTACCGCCGGACAGTGGTACCGGGCGGCGACCGGAAAATTAAGTCTCCGCTACAATTACCAGATTACCGGAATCGGGGAGGGGACGTACGATCTATTTGTCAATGGCAGAGACTGCGGCAGAAAGATTACTATCACCGCGGGGAAAGTCAGAAAGGAAACCATCGCTTTGTATTCGATCGAGTATGACACGGGAGGCGGGACTCTGCCGCAGGATGCCGGGAACTGGTATATTGCGGGAGTCCGGCAAAGTCTTCCGGTCCCGGCTAAGGATGGATATGAATTTGGCGGCTGGTATCTCTCGGACAGCCTCGAGGGGGAAAGCATGGATGCGATTGAAAAGGAGTGCACCGGAGCGCTTGTTTTGCACGCGAGATGGAATATGCCGGTTCCGGTGTATGCGGTTACACTGCAGCCGGTTCAGACGGCTCCGGTCACAGCAGACACGGAGTATCTGATTTACGATATTGCGCTTATCGGCGGAATCACAATCCTGATGCGTATGTTCCTCGCGGAGCAGGATAGCGCGATGGACGAGGAGGAAAAAGAACGCCTAATCCGCGATATTATCCGAAAGGCGAGAGGAAAAGGAATGGCGGGAAGGCTGTATGCCCTGTTTAAGATATTTGTCATCCTGTTGTTCTATTATACATTGGGAGAAAAGTATCGCTGCCAGAAAAATGCAGAATAACAAAAGAAAGAGAGGATAGCTGGAAGATACGATGGAAAAGAATAAGACGATGATGCAGTATTTTGAGTGGTATCTGCCGGAGAACGGGCTGTTGTGGGAACGCGCTGCAGCGCAGGCAGAGCAGCTGAAGGAGGCGGGAATCAATATGGTATGGCTGCCGCCTGCCTACAAGGGGGCAGCGGGGGCGGCGAGCGTCGGATATGATGTCTACGACATGTATGATGTGGGAGAGTTCGACCAGAAGGGGAGCGTCGCGACAAAATACGGGACCAAAGAGTCCTACGAGAGAGCGATAAAGGCTTTGCAGAAGCAGGAGATTGCCGTTTTAGCGGACGTGGTATTAAACCATCGCATGGGAGCGGATGGTACGGAGGAAATCCGGGTCACGGAGGAGAACAGTGCCAACCGCAACCAGGATATCAGCGGCGAACAGACAATCACGGCGTGGACAAAGTTTGATTTTCCGGGAAGAGCGGGAAAATATTCCGAATTTCATTGGAATGCATCGCATTTTAGCGGGACAGACTGGGATGAGAGCAGGAAGCGGAACGGTATTTTTAGAGAGGAGGGAAAACGCTGGAACGACGAGACCGATTCGGAGAATGGCAATTATGATTACCTGATGGGGGCAGATCTCGATATGGACAATCCCGAGGTTGTAGCGGAGGTGACGCGCTGGGGAAAATGGTATCTGGATTTGTTCGGTATGGATGGCTTTCGTCTGGATGCGGTTAAGCATATCAGCTTTTCCTTTTACCGGGAGTGGCTAAAACAGATGCGGGCACACGCGGGGGAACGCGGGCTGTTTGTGGTCGGAGAATATTGGGCGAAAGAGATTGGGAAGCTGACGCATTATCTCGATGTGACCGAGAACAGTCTCTCCCTCTTTGATGTGCCGCTCCACTTTAATATGTTAAAAGCGGCAACCTCCGATGGAAGCTTCGACATGAGGACGATTCTGCAGGGGACGCTGGCGGGGGAGAGACCGTCAAATGCCGTCACATTTGTGGATAACCACGATACCCAGCCGGGACAGGCGCTCTATTCCTACATCCCGGAGTGGTTTAAACCGATTGCATATGCGTTTATCCTGCTTCAGAAAGATGGAATCCCGTGTGTCTTTTACGGAGATTACTATGGAATCCCGCACGATAAAGTCGCGCCGGTGCAGGGCTTAAAGAAACTGCTCAAGGTGCGGGAACTCTGCGCTTATGGCGAGCAGTATAACTATTTTGACGACGCATCACTCGTGGGATTTGTGCGCGCCGGTGCAGATGAACTTGCCGGTTCCGGTGTCGTGGTCGTCATGACGGACTCCGTGGGCGGAAGCAAGTGGATGCAGGCGGGAGAACGCTTCGCCGGGCAGAAATTTTACGATGTCCTGGGGCATTTTTCGGAGCCGGTGGTCTTAGATGAAAAAGGAAGCGGTTCCTTCCGCGTAGACGGCGGCTCTGTCTCCGTTTGGGTGACGGAGGAGATGTACCGCAGGATACGGACGGAAGTGGAGTAGATACTTTTTATTAGAAAAACAAAAAACAAAACTCGCTTATATTAGACAACCTAATAAGTAACATTATAATATATAATTGGAAATTCCCTGTAAGAAAAGCTATACTATACATGTGAAAAACGTGCGTAGTGTAGCTTTTTGCGATGTGGGATTCGGGTGTCAAAAGATGCCAATGAGAAGTGGAGCTGTCATGTTGCACAAAATAAATTTTCTATTTGTGACTTATGAAGGATATTAGATTTTCTTAATGTTCTGTACGCTATCCAGCAACTCAGCAACAGGATGTTGCTGAGAGAACAAGTTGAGCCATGGATGGCGAATCTTGGGCGGTTGCGGTCGTAGCCTAAATTTATGGCAGAACATTTAGAAAATATTATATCCGCAATTCGGAGCAAATGGAAACTTTATTTTGTGCAATAGGACAAGTACAGTATGGATTAGCATCTTTTGCACGCGAATCCTGTATTGAAAAAAGCCCCGCCGGGCGGGATGCGTACATGGCAATGAGATTTATAAATGGAGGATGATACAATGGATTACAAGAATTCCGGTGTTGACATTGAAGCAGGATACAGATCTGTAGAATTGATGAAAAAATATGTGAAGGAAACCATGCGCCCTGAGGTGTTAGGCGGACTCGGCGGATTTTCCGGCGCCTTCTCCTTAAAGGCAGTCAAAGATATGGAGAACCCGGTTCTTTTGTCCGGAACAGACGGATGCGGAACAAAGGTGAAGCTGGCTTTCCTCATGGACAAGCACGATACCATCGGAATTGACTGTGTTGCAATGTGTGTAAACGACGTTGCCTGCGCAGGCGGAGAGCCATTGTTCTTCCTCGACTATATAGCCTGTGGCAAGAATTATCCGGAGAAGATCGCGACCATCGTAAGCGGTGTCGCGGAGGGATGTAAGCAGTCCGGCTGCGCGTTAGTCGGAGGGGAGACGGCGGAGCATCCGGGACTGATGCCGGAGGATGAGTACGATCTGGCGGGATTTGCAGTCGGTGTCGTAGATGAGAAGGACATTATCACGGGAGCGGACTTAAAAGCCGGCGATGTTTTGATCGGCATGGCTTCCTCCGGGGTTCATTCGAACGGATTCTCTCTGGTCCGCAAGATTTTTAAAATGGACAAAGAGACGTTAAATACCTACCACGAAGAACTCGGAAAGACGTTGGGGGAGGCGCTTTTAGCTCCGACCAGAATCTATGTAAAAGCGTTGAAATCCGTCAAGGAAGCGGGCGTCCGTGTAAAAGCCTGCAGCCATATCACAGGCGGCGGTTTCTATGAGAACATTCCAAGAATGCTTCCGGAGGGCAAACATGCCGTCATCAAAAAGGACAGCTACGAAGTGCCGCCAATCTTTAAAATGATGGCGCGTGAGGGGAACGTGGAAGAGGAAATGATGTACAATACCTACAATATGGGACTCGGCATGATTGTTGCGGTGGACCCTTCCGACGTTGAGCGGACAATGGCGGCGATCAAGGCGGCCGGAGATACACCGTATGTTGTAGGTGAAATCAAGGACGGCGAAAAAGGAGTAACGTTATGCTAAAATTGGCGGTATTGGTGTCGGGAGGCGGAACCAACCTTCAGGCGATTATCGATGCAATCGACAGCGGGACCATCACGAATGCCAAAATCGAGGTGGTCATCAGCAACAATAAAAATGCCTATGCCTTAGAGCGTGCAAAAAAGCACGGCATCCGGAATCTTTGCATCTCCCCGAGAGACTATGAGAGCAGGGAAGCGTTCAACGAAGATTTTTTAAGGCAGCTTGACTCCTGCGGAGTGGATCTTGTCGTGTTAGCGGGCTTCCTTGTCGTCATTCCGGAGAAGATGATTAAGGCATACCGCAACCGCATCATCAACATTCATCCGTCCCTGATTCCGTCTTTTTGCGGAACCGGTTATTACGGGCTGAAGGTGCATGAGGGAGTGTTAGAACGCGGTGTAAAAGTCACGGGAGCGACGGTTCACTTTGTGGACGAGGGAACCGATACCGGGCCGATTATTCTGCAGAAGGCGGTCGAGGTGGAACAGGATGACACCCCGGAAGTCTTGCAGCGCCGTGTCATGGAACAGGCGGAGTGGATTATCATGCCGCGCGCCATCGACCTGATTGCGAATGGAAAAGTTGAAGTTGTAGATGGAAAAGTGAGAATCAGTTAGAAAGGAATATTGATATGAAAGTACTTGTAGTTGGAAGCGGCGGCCGCGAGCATGCCATCTGTACGAGCGTTGCAAAGAGCAAACGCGTGGATAAGATTTACTGTGCGCCGGGAAATGCAGGAATTGCTGCATTGGCGGAGTGTGTCCCAATCGGCGCCATGGAGTTTGAGAAACTTGTCGCATTTGCAAAAGAGAAGGCAATTGATTTTACCATCATCGGCATGGATGACCCTTTAGTCGGCGGTATCGTCGATGTTTTTGAGGCGGAGGGATTAAAGGTGTTCGGGCCGCGCAAGAGCGCAGCCATCCTCGAGGGCTCGAAGGCATTTTCCAAGGATCTGATGAAAAAATATCACATCCCGACTGCGGCTTACGAGAATTTTACTTCCGCAGAGGAGGCGTTAAAATATTTAGAGACAGCTAAGATGCCGATCGTTTTAAAGGCGGACGGACTCGCACTCGGAAAAGGTGTGTTAATCTGCAATACGTTAGAGGAGGCGAAAGACGGCGTCAAAGAGATCATGGAGGACAAGAAATTCGGTTCTGCCGGCAACACGATGGTCATCGAGGAATTTATGACCGGGCGTGAGATTTCCGTTCTCTCCTTCGTCGACGGAAAAACCATCAAGACGATGTCCTCCGCGCAGGATCACAAGCGCGCAAAGGACGGAGATGAGGGATTAAACACAGGCGGAATGGGGAACTTTTCTCCAAGTCCGTTCTACACGGACGAGGTGGACGAATTCTGTAAGAGATATATTTACCAGCCGACCGTCGACGCGATGGCGGCGGAGGGAAGACCGTTCACCGGAGTGATTTTCTTTGGGCTGATGCTGACGGAGGACGGACCGAAAGTCTTAGAGTACAATGCGCGTTTCGGCGATCCGGAGGCGCAGGTGGTTCTCCCACGCATGAAAAATGACGTGATTGATGTCATGGAAGCCTGTGTCGACGGCAGATTAGACCAGATTGACCTCCGGTTTGAGGACAATGCGGCAGTCTGTGTCGTGCTTGCGTCCGACGGTTATCCGGTCGCCTATGAAAAGGGCTTTGAGATCAAAGGGTTAGAGAAGTTTGACGGAAAGGACGATTACTTCTGCTTTCACGCGGGCACGAAGTTCGACGAGAGCAGCAGGATTGTGACGAACGGCGGACGTGTCCTCGGTGTGACTGCAACCGGAGCCGACTTGAAAGAGGCCAGAGCAAAGGCATACGAGGCGACAGAGTGGGTTGACTTTGCAAACAAATATATGCGCCACGACATAGGAAAAGCTATTGATGAGGCAAAATAAAGGACAGATAGAAAAAAAGCCCCGACCGGGGCTTTTTTCTATCGAATGGGAAACAAAAAACAATCCGTGACAGACGCACACTTTTGTGGTAAGATAAGACTTGTGCTGTGATTGGCACGGAAAGGCGGATGAATCATGAGTGAAACATTAGAAAAATTCAAAGCATATTTAGATAAAATGAATCAGCTGAACCATGTGACGAGCCTGCTGTATTGGGATATGCGTACCAATACGCCAAAGATGGGATTTGAGGGACATGCCAATGCGTTGACCTACTTTTCCACAGAAAACTTTGCGTTAGGCACGTCGGAGGAGCTGAGCAGTATGTTAGATACCTTGGCAAAGCCGGAGGAATTCGAGCAGCTCGACGAGGTTATGAAGTTTACGGTCAGAAGGATGAAGCGCGACATCGATAAGGACAAAAGGATTCCGAAGGAATTCTATGAGCGTTATGTCAGAGCGCAGTCGGAGTCAGAGCAGGCGTGGGAAGAGGCAAAGCTTGCAGCAGATTATTCTATCTTTGCGCCGCACTTAGAGACACTCATCGAGATGACAAAGCAGAGATGCGCCTACACCGATCCCGGAAAAGAAGTCTATGACGTTCTTTTAGACCAGTTCGAGGAGGGCATGGATTCTGCGACCATCGACCGTCTTTTTGACGAATTGAAAAAAGATTTAGTTCCGCTGGTGAAGAAGATTCTCGCAGCAAAACAGCCGGATGATGCGAAGTTTGAGGGAAGCTACGACATCAATGCACAGCGGGAATTGCAGTGGAAACTGTTGGAATATATCGGTTTTGACCGCGACAAGGGCACGGTCGGCGAGACGGAGCATCCGTTTACGCTCAACTTTTCCCACAATGATGTCCGCGTGACGAACCATTTTTACCCGAATGAGGCAATCAACGCGATGTTTTCCGCCATCCACGAGGGCGGACATGCGATTTTTGAACAGAACGTCAATCCGGCGTACGACGGAACAGCGGCTGCAAGCTGCAATTACATGGGGGTTCACGAGAGCCAGTCCCGCTTCTATGAGAATATTCTGGGACGCAACCGTAACTTCTGGGTACCAATTTACGACACCGTACAGGAGATGCTTCCAAAATTCAAAGAGATCAGCCTCGATGAATTTTACCGTGAGATTAACCATGTGCGCAACAGCCTGATACGAACCGATGCCGATGAGGTCACCTACTGTATGCACATTATTCTGCGCTACGAGATGGAAAAAGCGATTTTCCGCGACGGCGTGGGCGTGTCGGAGCTCCCGGCACTCTGGAATAAAAAGATGCAGGAGTACTTGGGTGTGACGCCGGCGAACGACGCGGAGGGAATTTTGCAGGATATGCACTGGTCGGACGGCTCCTTCGGGTACTTCCCGTCCTATCTGTTGGGTTCTATCTACGACGGAATGTTCTTAGATCAGATTGAACAGGAATTGGGAAGCGTGGATAAGATTTTGTCGGAGGGCAGAATCAAGGAGATCACAAAGTGGCTGAATGAGAAGATTCACGTTTACGGAAGCATGAGACTTCCGAAGGAAGTGATTGAAAAAGTCTGTGGAAAAGAGGTTTCTGCGGAACCGTTGCTCCGCTACTTCACGGAGAAATATACAAAAGTCTACGGACTAGAATAGGATGACAGCATAAGTTGTAACAGTTCAGCCATAGCCCATACCGTGTGTGAATCATGCTTGCATGAAGGAACACACGGAATGAGGCTATGAGCGGAGCGCCGGATTATGAGCAAAGTTAGCTGCGAAGCAGCGAGAAAGCAGCATAGCTGCCTTTGCGAATAGCGCACGCTGAACTGTTACCATAAGTTTTATATTTGAGCAGGAAAGAGTGTTTTGTAGTTATTATGAAAAAGTAGTTTTTTTAAAATGAGGTACAGCATGAAAAAAGGGATTATTTTCGATATGGATGGAACATTGTGGGATTCTGCGGAGAACGTTGCAAAATCGTGGAACGAGGCGATTGCAGCGAGCGGCTTTAGCGAGCGTGTGTTAAGCGCAGGCGATATTAAAAGCGTCATGGGAAAGACGATGGACATGATTGCAAAGTTGCTCTTTCCGGAGCTGTCAGAGATTCAGCGCGTGCTGCTGTTGGAGTCCTGCTGCCGCAAGGAGAACGATTATCTGAAACGCAACGGAGGAAAACTCTATGAGGGCGTGGAGGAGGTCTTTTTAAGGCTCGGTGAAAAATACCATGTCTCCATCGTCAGCAACTGTCAGGGGGGCTATATCGAGGCTTTCTTGGACTATTATCACCTGGGAGATCTTGTGGATGACTTTGAGTGTTATGGCAAGACGCTGCAGCAGAAGGCAGATAATATTAAACTTGTAGTTGAAAGAAACGGACTGCAGGAGGCCATCTATGTGGGAGATATCCAGAGCGACTACGACTCGAGCATGGAGGCGGGCGTCGGATTTATCCATGCCGCCTACGGATTTGGAACGATTGCGGAGGACGTCGCAGCCATCAACAATTTAAAGGAACTGCCGGATCTGTTAGAGACAATGGCATTTTAATGAAAAAAGAAGCGGAGCAAAACGAAAGAGGTCGTTTTGCTCCGCTTCTTTTTTGCGCCAATCCGGTTCCCAATCGGACATGCGCTTTGTATCTTTTATACATCCCGAAAACACCTTCTCCCAAAAGGACTGTTCGGACAGGCTTTCTCTGTCGGTGCGAAGAGTCAGAAACCGGCTACACCTTCCAGAAAAAAGCGCTGTATGGCGGCAAATCACATCCATCATGAAATGTGACTGCCTCACCGGAAATGAGATCCACCCCTGAATCGCATCCGGCATTAAAGTTAGCATGGAACGGATAATCTCCGGCATTGATTGCGACAAGAACACGTTCCTTATCCGTCTTCCGCTCGAACACACATTGGTGGTTCGTGAGAAAAACAGAGTGGAAGTCCCCAAAGTTCAGCGCATCAGAGTGCTTTTTCGCCTCCACCAGCCGGCCAATCAACGCTGTCAGTTCATTGAAAACAGGTTCGTCGAACGACGCGCGCAAGGCAGAATCTCCCTCTTCCTTCCTCGCTTTTGTTCCCCACTCGCTTCCGTAGTAGATACATGGAATTCCGGGCATCCCGAACAGGAGAGCATAGACAAGCGGTAAATGCTTCTCGTTGCCGAGGATACTTGCGATACGCGATACATCGTGGTTGTCAACAAAGGAGAAAAGATGTTTACCACGGTACAGCGACCACTGTTCCGGACCGAATTGTCTTAAGAGAGAGTGGTTGATCTCGAACATGTTCATGCAATTGAAGCTGGAGTACAATCCCTTGTAGCATTCGTAGTTGGTTACGGAATGCAGCATGGAATCGTTCATCCATTGATTATAGTCGCCGTGCAGCGTCTCTCCGACTAAAAAGAAATCATTTTTCAGTCCGTCGGTAAAACTGCGCAGCCGCCTCAAAAAGTCGTGATCGAGGCAGTAAGCGACATCTAAGCGCAAGCCGTCAATATCAAATTCATCGACCCATCCGCGAATTGCGGAGAACAGATATTGAATGACTTCCTCATTCTTAAGGTTCAATTTCACTAAGTCGTAGTTACCTTCCCAGCCTTCATACCAGAGTCCGTCATTGTAGTTAGAATTTCCGTCAAAATTGAGGTAGAACCAATCCTTGTAGGGAGAGTCCCATCTCTTCTCAAGAACGTCCTGAAAAGCAAAAAAGCCTCGTCCTACATGGTTGAATACCCCGTCTATGACAACGCGGATGCCTGCAGCGTGCAGCTTCCGGCAGAGTTCCGCAAAATCTTCATTCGTACCTAAACGGCTGTCAATCTTCGTGTAATCTCTCGTATTGTAACCATGGGTGTCGGATTCAAAAACCGGCGAAAAATAAATGGCATCGATGCCAACTTTTTGTAGGTGTGGAATCCATTCCGCAACTTTCAAAATTCGATGTTCTAAATTACCATCATTCTCGTATGGCGCCCCACAAAAGCCAAGAGGATAAATCTGGTAAAACACACTCTCGTAAGCCCACATATCAGTACCTCCATTGCAAGCAAGCCTCTTGCTAAATTAAAAAATGCCGATTGATAGTATTATACGCTACCAAATTGTAAAAAAAAAGGAAAACTCCAGATTAGGGATAAAAATCGCCGAAAACGGAAAAAGACCGCAGTGTGAGTCGTACCCACCCGCGGTCTTTTTGCAAAATATGTATGGAAAAGGATTAAAAATCTGTCAAATCTGCAGCTCTCTTCTCTAAGAAAGCGCCCATTCCCTCTGCTTTGTCGTGTGTGGAACAGGTAACGCCGAAGAGATTTGCTTCCATCTCAACTGCATTCTTGATGTCCATGTCGTAGCCGTTGTTGATTGCAGCTTTTGCGATGGAGACAGCGTAGCTTCCCTTGGATACAATTTTAGCTGCCATAGCTTTGGCAGTTGCCATCAATTCCTCCGGAGCAACTACTTTGTTCACAAGACCGATGCGGTAAGCTTCTTCCGCGTTGATGTTGTCGCAGGTGAAAATCATCTCTTTCGCGCGTCCCATGCCGACTAAGCGGGCAAGTCTCTGTGTGCCGCCGAAGCCGGGAATGATGCCGAGTCCGCATTCCGGCTGTCCGAAGAGAGCATTGTTAGAAGCGATGCGGATATCACATGCCATGGAAATCTCGCAGCCGCCGCCCAATGCGAAACCATTGACAGCAGCGATGGTAACCTGACGCATGTTCATCAGTTTGAAGAATGGAACAGAAGCCTTCATGCCGAACGCTCTTGCCTCAGCAGCGGTGAAATTCACCATTTCGGCGATGTCTGCGCCCGCTACGAAAGATTTGAACTCGTTGCCCTTCTTGTCAGGGCCGCCTGTTAAGATGACAACCTTGATGTCGTCTCTCGCCTCAATCTCAGTCAAAGCAACGTTTAATTCGTCCAGTGTCTCGCTGTTTAAAGCGTTTAATGCAGCCGGTCTTGAGATTGTGAGAACGGCAATCTGATCTGCCACGTCCAATTTTAAGTTGTTGAATTCACTCATTGATTAGAACCCTCCTAAAATAAGTTTGATAAAAAATTAACAATATACTAATAGATTATCCTTTTTTTCTCATTTTGTCAAGTCTATGTTGAAAAAGGGACGTATCTTTTTTGAAAAAGATGCGTCCCTAATCTGGTATTTATTGTAAAGAGAGTTTCAGAAATGCTGTGGGGCATTTTCCAATTCAGGAAACTAATCCAAAATCTCCTTTACACAAGCTGCAATTGCCTCGTCTTTGCAGGAGGCGAAGAAGTATTCTGCAAAGTGTTCGCCGCTCAACGCGCCTTTGACAAGGTCGCGGTCTAACTCCTTTAAGATGGAGACGAGATCGCGGTGTGTCACTTTTTTTACTTCGTCTAAGATTTTTTTGTTGCGCTGCTCCGGTACGACGCGCTCCTTCGGATATCCGCCGCCGCCCGGTGTGCAGAATAATTTTTCAAAAATGTAGGTGAGGTTCAACTCGCCGCCCCAGCCGAAGTTCTCAGCGAATGGGAGAGCGACACAGTTGCCGTCGTTCACCTGGGAGAAGAGGTAAGCATCCAACGGAGACTCGATGTGTCCGCAGAGTACCTGTGGGAAGGAGTTGCATGCGAGCATGGCGCCCTCGCCGGTTCCACATCCTGTGATGACGTAGTCCGCTGCGCCGGAGTTCAGTAAAACGGCGGCAAGGATACCGTTCTGCACATAGGTGAGCTGGTGCTCATCCTCCGCAGAGTACATGCCATAGTTGACAACCTCGTGTCCCATTGGCTCGACAACAGATTTTAAACAGTTCACAATCAGTTCGTTCTTTGCCGCCTGACTGTTCTCATTGATTAATGCGATTTTCATTTTGTGTTTCCTTTCTATGTATGTTACAGCAAATCTTTCATGGCGCAGTCATCCATGTCGTCGAAGTCCTGATTTTCTCCGACCATTCCCCAGATGAAGGTGTAAGCCTGTGTGCCGCATCCGGAGTGGATAGACCAGCTTGGGGAGATGACAGCCTGCTCATTTCTCATCACGATGTGGCGCGTCTCGGTCGGCTCGCCCATGTAGTGCATGACAAGCGCATCCTGTGGCATATCGAAGTAGAGATAGACCTCCATACGTCTGTCGTGCGTATGGCAAGGCATGGTGTTCCAGACGCTTCCCGGCTCGAGCTTAGTCATACCCATCTCGAGCTGACAGCTCTCGACCTGACCCGGCAGGATGTATTTGCAGATGGTTCTGTGGTTGGCGGTCTCCAACGAGCCGAGTTCCACCTTGTTCTCATCCTTTACGATGACAACGCCGTCCTCCGGCGTGCCTTCCGGCTTGATGAGGACAGTAGGGCAGGTTCTGTGTGCCGGAGCGCTGTTTAAATAGAATTTTGCAGGCTCGGAAGCGGAATTGCTGGCAAAGGAAATCTCCTTAGAGCCCATGCCGATGTACATTCCTTCTTTATGTCCGACCTCGTACACTTTTCCGTCGACTGTAATCTTGCCGGCGCCGCCGATGTTGATGACGCCGAGCTCGCGTCTCTCACAGAAATACTGCGCACGCAGCTCATCCCCGGCGGTCAGTACCAGGGATTTCTGAACCGGTACAGCCGAACCGGTAATAATGCGGTCGATGTGGCTGTAGACTAGTTTGATGACGTCCGCCTGAAAAAGATCATCGATCAAAAATTCCTCTCTCAGACGTTCTGTTGTGTAATGTTTGACATCTCTTGGGGATGATGCAGTTCTAAGTTCCATTTTTTATATCCTTCTTTCTATTATACTATATTACAGTTCAGCCATAGCCCATGCTGTGTGTGAATCATGCTTGCATGAACGAACACACGGCATAAGGCTATGAGATGAGCGCCTGATTATGAGCAAAGTTAGCTGCGAAGCAAATGGCGCGGGCTGAACTGTTACATTATTAGTGTGCGTTATTAGTGTGCGTTATTAGTGTGCGTTGTTACAATCCTATCTGGTCTCCAGAGCGAATCTGAAATATCTCACAGCGTTGTTGTAGGAGATATTTTTTGCAATCTCACCTAAGGTCTCATAGTCCTCCGGAAACTCTCCGTTCTCTACCCAGTCGCCTAAAAGGTTGCACATGATTCTTCTGAAGTATTCATGGCGCGTGTAGGAGAGGAAGCTTCTCGAGTCAGTCAGCATTCCGACAAAACCGGAGAGGTTACCGAGGTTGGCAAGGGAGATCATCTGATCCTGCATACCTGTCTTGTGGTCGTTGAACCACCATGCGGAACCCTGCTGAATCTTGGCAACGGCAGTGGAATCCTGAAAGCATCCGAGGATGGTTCCGATGGACTGGTTGTCGTTCGGGTTTAAGCTGTAGAGGATGGTCTTTGGAAGTTCATCCGTCTTGATCAGGGCGTTTAGGAAATCAGCCATCTCGGAGGACGGTGCATAGTTGTTGATGCAGTCGTATCCGGTATCAGGACCTAATTTTTCAAACATCAGCGTGTTGTTGTCGCGCTTGCATCCGTAGTGGAGCTGCATTACCCAGTCTCTCTTAGCGTATTCTTTTCCGACGTAGAGCATAAATGCGGTCTTAAATTTAAGCTCCTCCTCACGGGTCACGTCAGAACCGCCGAGACGTTTGGCAAAGATGGCCTCGATGTCGGCGTCTGTTGCAGGAACGTACATGACGTACTCCAGGGCGTGGTCGGAGACAGAGCATCCCATGGAGGCAAAGAAGTCCATGCGGACAGACAGTGCCTTGCACAGGTCTGCAAACGTAGCAATTTTTACGTTGGAGACTTCGGATAAAGTCTTTAAGTAGTCAAGGTAGGTCGGTTTCTCGATGTTCATAGCCTTGTCAGGTCTCCATGCAGGAAGCACCTGCACGTCAAAGGAAGTGTCCTCCTTGATGGCTTTGTGCCACTCTAAGCTGTCGACCGGGTCGTCCGTGGTACAGATTAAGGTAACATTTGACTTTTTAATCAGATTGCGGACAGACATGGAAGGGTCGGCTAACCTCTTATTACACAACTCCCATACTTCCTCCGCTGTGTTTTTGTTCAGGACACCGTGATAGTCAAAATATCTCTGCAATTCCAGATGGCTCCAGTGGAAGAGGGGATTGCCAATCGCTTTTCCGACGCATTCTGCCCACTTGAAAAATTTTTCTTTGTCCGGTGCATCGCCGGTGATATAGTATTCGTCCACGCCGCAGGAACGCATGAAGCGCCATTTGTAGTGGTCACCGCCGAGCCATACCTGTGTGATGTTCTCGAACTGACGATCCT
>CAZBUW010000048.1:0-22587 GCA_964495195.1 uncultured Roseburia sp. | reverse complement strand
AGAGCATCTGCCTTACAAGCAGAGGGTCATAGGTTCGAGCCCTATAGGTCCCATCCATTTTAAAAAAGAATATGGCGAGATAGCTCAGCTGGCTAGAGCACACGGTTCATACCCGTGGTGTCGAGGGTTCAAGTCCCCCTCTCGCTACTTTTAAGCCCTTGATTTTTCAAGGGTTTTTTGTTTGTTTGGAAATGGGAATGCCGCTTTGGTATGCCCGGCAGACAGATTGTTTCCGGTTGGAAAATCTGTTGTATCAGAGGAGGGAAAGAAGGATGCAAAAGAAGCGTTATCAGAAAATAATTGCGATGTTGTCGTTGTTTTTCCTGCTGTTTTCCATTGGATGTGGGGACGCGGTTTTCGATGAGGAGGCAAAGGAGCCTGCAACGCAGACCGGACAGCTGGAAGAAGCGAAGGAGGCTGCATTGCAGTCCGGGCAGCAGGAGGAAGAACTTGAGGAGGAAGGACAGCGGGAGGAAAAGATACAGATAGAGGAAAGAGATGCAGGGATGCAGCAGGGAACGCTAGAGGTTCACTTTCTGGATGTAGGGCAGGGCGATTGTACCCTGCTTGTCTGTGACGGTGAGACCATGCTGATTGATGCAGGGGACAATGACAAGGGAACCTATGTGCAGAATTACCTGCAAAAGCAGGGGATTGCAGATTTGGATTATGTGATTGGAACCCATCCGGATGCTGACCACATCGGAGGATTGGACGTTGTCATTTACAAGTTTGACTGTGGGACGATTTTCCTTCCGGATGTGGAAAACGATACGGCAACTTACCGGGATGTGTTGTCTGCAATCGAGAGCAGACAGTATCGCATCACAAACCCGACCGTCGGGCAGACCTTTTCTTTAGGGAGCGCAGCAGTCACAATCGTCGCACCAAACCGGGATTACGGAAGCGAATTAAACGACTGGTCGGTGGGAGTACTCGTGCAAAACGGGGAAAACCGTTTTCTTTTTACCGGGGATGCGGGGGAGGCTGCGGAAGCAGATATGCTCCAGAACGGAATAGATTTGAGCGCTGATGTATACAAGGTGGCGCACCACGGGAGCAATACTGCGACTGCGGATGCGTTTTTGCAGGCGGTCAATCCTGACTATGCGGTAATCAGTGTGGGTGCGGACAATTCTTACGGGCATCCGCAGGCGGAAGTCTTGAATCGTCTCCGGGAATACGGGTGCAGTGTGTTTCGCACGGATGAGCAGGGAACAATCGTGGCAAAATCCGACGGGAAAACAATCACATGGAATTGTTCGCCGAGCGAAAGCTGGCAGGCGGGGGAGACTCGCGGAGGCAGTTTACGGGAAGATTCTGGGGGAGCGAATGAAACAGATGCAACAGATATAGTCCATATCACGGAGAATGGAACCAAATATCATAAAGCCGGATGCCGCTATCTAAAGGACAGTGATATTGAAATCACCTATGAGGAAGCGCTTGCGCAGGGATATGAAGCGTGCAGGGTGTGCGGAGGACATTAGTGCAAACTGCTCTGATGCCCTCCGGTTTGCACCGGGCTTAATTGCCGCCCGGGCCGTCCTGTCTTGGTCTTGTGGACTCCGGGAGCGGTTCCACGGAACCGGTCTTAGGAGGTTTGGAAGAAGTTTTGTGACAGTTTGTGGCACTTCCCTGGGCTTTTTGCGCCTTCAGTTCATCGATGAGATGTTCCACATCTTCGACACAGACACCACAGACGGTTCCGACACCGTTAATCTCCTGTACCTCTGCTAATGAGGATGCCCCCTGTTCTACTGCTTCCTGGATCATACCGTTTGTGATGCCAAGGCAGTTACATATAATTTTATCCGGGTTCATAAAAGTTCTCCTTTCTGGCTGCGGGGCTGAAAATCGGCGTGTCGAAGCCGTTCCACCCCCGTATTTTGGCCTAGTGCACTGTATCACTCACATTTCGCCAAATAGCTTGCCTGCGTTTTCATCTACTACGTTGTCGTCAATCGGCGTAGTAACCACTACGCCTCATTCCTCCGCCTTGTAGACTGAAAATGCATTCTGCGCCATTTGGCGGAAAGTGAATGATACAGTACACTAGTTATTATGTGGAGAAACACGGGGAAATATGTGTGGAAAAAGGATGGATTATGGAAGAAAAGAAAAATAGCAGCGTGGATTTGAAAAGAAAGTGGGGAAGGCGCTTGATGGAAGTGAGGGAAAAGTGTACGATTGAATTGCGGAAACGTATGCAGGGACGTGGAATGTTGGTAGAGGAAAAATAACCACGATTCATGTGCTTTGGGTGCCGCAACGCGGCGGAACCAGAAGAGAGGGGTGCCTATGTCATACTATGAAACCATGTCGTTACTGTTTGCATTTGGAATGTTTTTAATCGCATTGCTGAATTATTTAGACAAGAATCATAGAGGATAGAAGCTGGAAACTGGAAGCTAGAAAGGGAATGCCAGTCCCTGTATACGCAGCATACTTTTTTGTACTCCGACACAGTTTAAGAAAAAAGTACCGAAAATATGAATATCATGGAAAAATTTTGAAGCACATGGTAAAATGTCGTAAGACAGTTTACCGCCCGGATGGGCATAGGTCGCCCAAGCGACAGCATGTGCAAAGCACATGGTATAATGTCGTCAGGAGAAAAGAAGAGATGAGTACAAAGAAAAATAATTTTTTAAAACAGGCGGGGATTCTTGCCATTGCAGGAATTTTGTGCCGCATCATTGGAATTTTATATAGAAGTCCGCTGACCTCCATCATCGGAGACGAGGGAAACGGGTATTACACTTCCGCTTACAATATTTATACAATCATTTTGCTGTTGTCGTCCTACAGCATCCCCTCCGCAGTCTCTAAGATTATAGCGGAGAAGCTTGCCAGAAAGGAATACCGCAATGCACAGCGCATTTTCCGGTGTGCACTGGGGTATGTTTTTGTGGTGGGCGGAGCGGCGAGTCTGTTCACCTTCTTCGGAGCGGGGCTTTTCCTCGAGGGACAGGCGAGATACGTGCTGAAAGTATTTGCACCGACCATCTTTGTATCGGGATTTGTAGGTGTGCTGCGCGGATATTTTCAGGCGCACGGAAGTATGATGCAGACCTCTTTTTCGCAGATTGTGGAGCAGATTTTAAATGCGGTTGTCAGCGTTGCGGCGGCATATTTTCTGATTGGGCTCGCGGAGCGGGAGGATGAGACCACGAGGGCTGTCTACGGTGCGGCGGGGAGCGCGCTCGGAACCGGAAGCGGTGTGCTGATTGCATTCCTCTTTATGCTCGGCGTGTATTTTTTGAATGCCGATTTTATCAAAAAGCGGATACGGCACGATAGAACGGGAAGAGTCGAGAGCTATCCGGAGATTCTTAGGACACTGTTTACGATGGTGACGCCGATTATCATGAGCACCTTCATCTATAATTTCAGCACTTCTTTTAATCAGGTGGTCTACACGAAGGTCATGGTGTATGCAAAAGATTTTACGTTAGCGGAGGCGGCAACCCAGTACGGGATTTTTTCCGGAAAGGCGATGGTCATCATCAACATTCCGATTGCGATTGCTTCGGCGCTGTCCTCGACCATGATTCCTGCCATCTCGGCGAGCAGTGCGCGTGGAAACAGGAGAGAGACCAACGAAAAAGTGGAGAACGCGATGTTTACGACAATGTTGATTGCCATTCCGTCTGCGGTCGGCTTAGGTGTTTTGGCACGGTCGATTATGCAGCTTCTGTTCCCGCAGAAAAATTCTCTGGAGCAGGCGTCGTTTTTGCTGGCGTGCATTGCAATTACAGTTGTATTTTATTCGCTCTCAACGCTCAGCAACGGAATTTTGCAGGGGATTGGAAAAGTAAATCTCCCGGTGCGCAACGCGGCAATCGCATTGGCGGTGCAGACAATCCTTCTGGCGGCGCTTCTGGCATTCACGGATTTAAACCTCTACGCGTTAGTCATCTGTCTGATTGTATACTCCGGTATGATGTGTATCTTAAACAGTATGTCGGTGCGAAAAAATATCGGCGTGCGGGAGAAGTTCGTCAAGATGTTTGTGATGCCGCTCTTGGCTGCGGCGGTCATGGGCGTGACGGCAAGACTTGTCTATGAGGGAGTTTACCTGTTGTACCCGAGCAATACAATCGCATTGATTCCTGCGCTGCTTGTGGCGGTACTTGTCTATTTTACGGCGGTTTTGAAATTTCATGTGCTGACGGAGCGGGAACTTTTAGAGATTCCTTACGGAAGAAAAATATTACATATGGCAAAAAGGCTCAGAATATTGTAAAATAATAATAAGTGCAGCTAAAACAGTAAAAATGACGCATTTTGCAGTGCAGAAAGGCAGGAGAGAGATATGGAGACAATGGACGATTACAAAGCAGAACTGGAGGCATCTTTTCGCCGGATTAAAGAGGGAGATATCATTACCGGAACCGTGATTGGCGTGAGTGAAGAGGAAGTCATCCTGGATTTAAAATATTACACACAGGGAATCATCAAAGCGGAAGAATTGAGCAGCGACCCGGATTTCAATATTCTGGAAGAAATCAAAGAAGGAGATAAAATCGAGGCGACAGTCATCAAATGTGATGACGGACAGGGCAATATCCTGCTGTCGCGAAAAGAGGCAAACAGTGTTCTCGCGTGGGAGACGCTGCAGCAGATGATGGACGATAAGAAGACGGTCAGAGTGCGCATCAAGGAGAGCGTTCCGGCGGGAGTAGTTGCTTATTTAGAGGGAATCCGCGCATTTATCCCGGCGTCCCAGATCTGTCTTGCCTATGTGGAGGATACGAAAGAGTGGGTCGGAAAAGAGATTGACGCTAGAATCATCACAGTGGATAAAGAGCATGAGAATTTAGTTTTATCCGGAAAAGTTGTGGCGCGTGAGGCGGAGCGCGAGGAGCGCAATCACAGAATTTCCATGATTGTTCCGGGAAGCGTGTTGGAGGGAGTCGTTGAGAGTCTGATGCCGTACGGAGCATTTGTGAATCTTGGAAATGGCCTGAGTGGTCTGGTGCACATCTCACAGATTAGCGAGCGCCGCATTAAAAAGCCTTCCGAGGTTTTAAAAGAGGGACAGAAGGTCAAGGTAAAGGTGCTCAATACCCGGGATAATAAGATCAGCCTCAGCATGAAAGCGCTGGAGGAGGAGATGATTGATACCGAGCCGGTGGAGGAACTCGCGGCGTATACGGACACGGAGAGCGCATCCACAAGCCTTGGAGACCTGCTTTCAAAATTTAAACTTTAACTACAGAGCGGTAAATGGTGCAGCAAAAGTCTGCACCATTTTTTGAGAAAAAATATTGTTGACAAGGAAACAATATTGTATTATAGTTTGATACAGGCAATATTGTTGACTGGGAAACAATATTCCAGTACAAGAAGGATGTGGCGATAGAATGACAGAACAGCAGATTTTATTAAGAGAATTAGCGGCGATGTTAGAACGTCAGGAGATGTTGTCAAAGCTGACGGAGAGCAACATCTTAGAGGGATATGGTTACTCTGAGACGCACTGTATTGATGCAATCGGAAGGCTGGAGCACCCGAACGTGACAAAGATTGCCGAGCAGATGGGGATGACAAGAGGGGCAATCAGCAAGATGACGAAGAAGCTTCTGGCAAAAAAGCTGATTGAGAAATACACGCTTGAGACGAACCATAAAGAGATATATTTTAAACTGACAGAGGAGGGAAAGCTCCTGTTTGACGAGCACGCAAAGCGCCACAGTCTCTGGGAGAAGCGGGACACAGAATTTTTGAACCGCTATCCGGAGGAGCAAGTGAGTGTTCTTCTTAATTTTATGAAGGAATTCAACGTCTATCTTCAGGAAAAAATTGAAGAACTCTCCGTATGACAGAGTGCACGCAAGGTCAAACTGTGCAGGCACAACACCCGTTTTCCGCGCCGCCATAACAAAATAATCCCGGACTTTAGTCCGGGATTGCAAAATGGCTAGGAATTGCTTTTTGCTGCATTGACGAGGTCGACCATGATGTCAAGAGAAGTCTTGCTGACATCTAATTTTGAAAATATGACATTTAAAGCGGAGTTGACGGCCTCTTTTGTCTCGTCGCTCATCGAAGCGAGAGCGGAGTTGGAGGAGGCAGGAACGGATACGTTTACCTCTCCGCCGAGGTATCCAAGAATCTTGGATACATAATTCTGGGTCTCGGTGAAAGGCGGTATGCCGCCGTACTTGTCCACATTGCCGCTGCCGGCATTGTATGCCGCGAGGGCAAGGGAGACATCGCCGTTATATTTGACAAGGAGCTGGCTGATCAGATTTGCACCGCCCATGATATTCTGTTCCGGGTCGTAGGCGTCGGTGACTCCGAGTCCGGCTGCTGTAGCAGGCATGAGCTGCATAATTCCCATAGCGCCGGAATGGCTGGTGGCGTATTGCTGAAAACCGGATTCCGCTTTGGCAATCGCCTTCAAAAGGTTGACGGACACACCGTAGGTGTCGGCCGCCTTCTGGAAAATAGCCTCGAGCGATTCGTTTGTGCAGAGGACGGATGCGGCAGATGAAACAGCCGCTGTCGACTCGGCAGTCGAAGCGCAAGCCGCAGAATCGTCAGTCGAAGCCGGTGGGATGGCGTTGACAGCCTCCTCGAGCGTCGTGGCGAAATCCGTGGCCGCCTCAGAAGATGCGGAAGTTTGAGCGGTCTCATTTGCCTGATTCATGGTCTGGTATAGTGAATTCACATATTCCTGATCGAGATATGGTAAAACGGTAACGTTCATTTGTAACTCCTTTTCTAAGCATATCACATGATACCGGGGTCAAAAGGGTGCCACGCACCCATCGGCACAAATATATGTCTTTGCAAGCGGGCTTGCAAAAACATATATTGTGTCCGATGTAGCCCCGGAGGGGCTTTTGCCCCCGGCATCATCGCATAAAATCATTTATGGAGTTATTATAACATATTGAAATTTTGAAGAAAAGAAAAATTGACATTTTTCGCTGGATTTTGGCGAAATCGAGTCGGTTTGTTAGGAGGATTAGTATGAAGAAACCATTTGTAACAAAGGAACAGCTAGAGAAGATTGCACAACAGTACCCGACACCTTTTCATCTGTATGATGAGAGGGGAATTCGGGAGAACGCGAGAGCCGTCAGGGAGGCGTTCGCATGGAACCCGGGATTTCGTGAGTATTTTGCGGTGAAGGCGACACCAAACCCGTTTCTGCTCAACATTTTGAAGGAATACGACTGCGGATGCGACTGTTCTTCCCTGACGGAATTGATGCTTGCCGACTCACAGGGGTTTGACGGAAAACATATCATGTTCTCCTCGAATGAGACGCCGGCGGAGGAGTTCGCTTTTGCGGACGAGATTGGTGCGATTATCAACCTCGATGATTTTACACATATCGACTTTTTAGAGAAGACAATCGGAAAAATTCCGGAGACCATCAGCTGCCGTTACAATCCGGGCGGAGTGTTCCAGATGAGCAATGGAATCATGGACAATCCCGGAGATTCGAAATATGGATTTACAAAGGAGCAGCTTTTTGAGGGATTTAAGATTCTGAAGGCAAAAGGAGCAAAATATTTTGGCGTACACGCCTTTTTAGCGAGCAACACGGTGACAAATGAATATTATCCGCAGCTTGCGAGAGAGCTGTTTGAACTTGTGGTGGAACTGAAAAATGAGACGGGCTGCGACATCCGCTTTATCAACCTCTCCGGCGGAGTCGGCGTGGCGTACAGACCGGAGGAGACACCGAACGACATCCGCGCAATCGGGGCCGGAGTGAAGAAGGTCTACGACGAGATATTAGTTCCGGCAGGACTCGGCGACGTGGCAATCTACAGCGAGATGGGACGTTTTATGATGGGACCGTACGGCTGTCTTGTGACGAGGGCGATTCATGAGAAACACATTTATAAGGAATACATCGGTGTGGATGCATGTGCGGTCAATCTGATGCGCCCGGCGGTTTACGGTGCATACCATCATATCACAGTCATGGGAAAGGAGGACGCCCCATGCGACCACAAGTATGACGTGGTGGGCTCCCTCTGTGAAAATTGCGATAAATTTGCAGTGGACCGCATGTTGCCGGAAATTGAGATAGGGGATCTCTTAGTCATCCACGATACGGGAGCGCACGGATTTTCCATGGGATATAACTACAACGGCAAATTGAAATCCGCGGAAATCCTGCTGAAGGAGGATGGAAGCACACAGCTCATCCGCCGTGCAGAAACTCCGGATGACTACTTTGCAACCTTTGATTGTTTTGATATACTAAAAGACATGAAACATCCGGAGAAGAGATAGCGTTGTCTCTCATGTGATGTGGGAAGGTACAGGTTTTTAAAATGGAAGTGGATAAGAAGCGTTTTGAAGAAGCGAAGAGACGGATTATCGGGACGGAGAGAGTGCGGCAGGGAATCGGGACACTCTCGGAGAAGACGGTCCACGCTGTTTTGAAAAATTATTTTGCACCAGACACCGATATGCATGAGATACCGATTGAGAATTTTGTGGCTGATATTTTTACCGGGTCTGAGATTATTGAAATCCAGTCCCGGTCTTTTTATGTGATGCGAAAAAAGCTGGAGTGTTTTCTTGCACTTTACCCTGTGACGGTGGTTTATCCGATCCCGCGGGAGAAACAGCTCTTCTGGATTGACGAGGAGAGCGGTGAGATCTCCGATAAAAGAAAGTCCCCGAAGAAGGGGAATCCCTATTTTGTCTTTCCGGAATTGTACCGCATCAAACCGTACTTAAAGGACAGCAATATCAGGTTCCGCCTCGCGCTGCTCGACATGGAGGAGTACCGTCTTTTGAACGGGTGGAGCAAAAACAGAAAAAAAGGAAGCAGCCGTTTCGACCGGATTCCGACAGAGTATGTGGAGGAGGTTGAAATCGACTGCACAAAAGATTATATGCAATTCATACCCTATGATATCGAGGAGCCTTTTGACAGTGCCATCTTTGCGAAGGAAGCGCATATCAGCCGCTCCCTCGCACAGGTGACGCTGAATATCTTAGAGTATGTCGAGGTGGTAGAGCGCGTTGGAAAACGCGGCAACAGCTACCTCTATCAGGTTAGGGAATTCTGATTAAAAATTGCTGACTACCAGACGGCGTTTGTACACAAAATCAAGCTGGTCTAAGGTGCGTCTCGCCTGACTGTATCGGTTGCGGTTGGTGCTGATGATGTAAATCAGGCGCGCGCCGCGGTACTGTTCCCGCAAAAAGAAGGGAATTTTTTTCCAATTCTTTGTAAAGGGAATCTGATGTTCCATCAAAATCTGTGCGGTCTGATCGCTGACTCTTGCGTTCGTGGTTCTGCACAATTCTACATCTTTATTGATATTCTTATCGATCGTCTTAACTTTTCCCATATAAATTTCCCTTTCTCTATTTAATATTGATTTGAATCTGTTTCCCGAGACTCTCTGCGATTTTGATCAAAAAGTCGAGGCTCGGGTTGTATGTTCCACTCTCAAATCGCGAGATGTTGGACTTCTTCGTCCCTACGCGCTGCGCGAGCACCTCCTGTGTGATGTGTTGGGATTTTCGTGCGTCTTTTAGCTGCCGGACCACTTCGTAACGGGGGGCGAGCTGCAGTTCCTTCTTATCCAAAGTTACCTCCGATTGCTTCCCGGTACTTGATTTGCCGGCTCTGTTGGTATGCAAATCTGCTTCGTGAGCAGACTGCTTATACATAAAAAGTTATCATATATGATAACATATGTCAAGGAAAAAGCCGCGAAAACAGGCAAAAAAGAGGACAGGTTGTAACAGTTTGGTCCTCCCATAATTTACCGTGTTGACATCGCAGTTCTCTTTTGCTATAATAACAAAAACGTAATAAATGTAATAATTATGTAACAAATGAGAAATAAAAAAGAAATAACAATGACAAAAAGCATGGGAAAATGTGGAAGAGAGGGTTTGTAAAATGAATAAATTCGGAAGAAAATTTGTAACAATTTTGTTTATCGGAACATTGTTAGCGGCGGATATGCAGGATACGACAGTTCTTGCGGAAACGCAGAGCGCGCAGACAGAGCAGCAGACGCAGAGTGCGCAGACAGAGCAGCAGACGCAGGCGGAACAGCAGCAGACGCAGAGCGGGCAGGCGCAGACGGCACTGTCTCTCTCCTCAGGAGTCAGCGCAATGTTCGCCTCCTATCTGGCGGTTTCGGAGAATGGCGGTTACGTCGAGGAGCATGTGACGCCGGAGGTCGCTTCCGAGTATGCGGACATTGGAATCGCACAGGTGGATTACTATGTCAACATCCGCGCTGAGGCGAGTACGGAGAGCGAGGTCTTAGGAAAACTTTACCGGAATGCCGCGGCAACTGTCTTAGAGACGACGGACAACGGCTGGTACCGCATTACATCGGGAAGCGTTACGGGCTACATCAAGAGCGAGTATCTGGTGGTCGGCGATGAGGAGCTGGCGAAGGAAGTGGGAACCAGATATGCCACGGTAACGACAACTACGCTTTACGTTAGAAGTGAGCCGACGACGGATTCGAAAGTGATTGCCATGCTCCCGGAGGGAGATGACCTTGTGGTGAGCGATGAGTCAAACGAGGGCTGGGTCAAGGTGTCGACCGAGGCGGGGGACGGGTATATTTCCACCGATTATGTGACACTCTCCACCGAGTATGTGCAGGCGGAATCGAAGGAGGAGGAAGAGGCGAGACTTGCTGCAGAGGAAGCGGAGCGCAAGGCGGCTGCGGAGGCGGCAGCAAGAGCAGAGGCAGCTAAGGCATCTGCGAAAAGCAGCAGCCAGTCTTCATCTTCGGGAAGTGCATCAAGTGCGTCTGCCGGCGCGTCATCCGCAGCAAGCGGTCAGGCGGTCGCAGACTACGCCTGCCAGTTTGTGGGAAATCCTTATGTATATGGAGGCACAAGCCTGACGAACGGCGCGGACTGTTCCGGTTTTGTCATGAGCGTCTACGCGAATTTTGGAATCAGCCTTCCGCACTCCTCCTCCGCGATGAGAAGCTGCGGGTATGCGGTGGATCTCTCACAGATTCAGCCGGGGGACATCGTGTGCTACAGCGGTCATGTGGGAATCTACGTTGGAAATAACACCATCGTTTCGGCGAGTACGGAGGCGACCGGAATCAAATATACCTCGCCGGTCAACTACAGGTCCATCATCACAATTCGCCGTATTTTCTAGAATATGTATTGAGAAATAGGATGAGATTCGTTATAATCGTATCAGAAGATGTCGGTTTTGCCCCGAAGGGGCTTATGACCCCGGCATCTTCTGAAGATGTGAGGTGCAAAAGAGAAAATGATACTTCGAATACCATCCTATTACAGAGAATTTCAATGTATCGCCGACCGGTGCAGGGACAGTTGCTGCATCGGCTGGGAGATAGATATAGACGAGGACACTTACGCCTATTATAAGAGTGTGGAGGGAGCGTTCGGGGAACGCCTCCGTCGCCACATGGAGGAGGGGGAACCTGATACCTTCCGTCTTGAAAAAAATGGCTGGTGTCCTTTTTTGAATGGGCAAAAGTTGTGCGATATCTGCATAGAATTAGGGGAGGAGGCGCTCAGCGAGGTCTGTACGGAATACCCGCGCTTTACGCTTGAGTACGGGAATGTCAGGGAGAAATGCCTCTGCCTCTCCTGTGAGGAGGTGGGGCGGCTTGTCTTTTCCAACCGGGAAAGGACGACGTTCGAGGAATATGAACTCCCTGAGGAAGTCTGGGAGGAGGAGAGCTGCTTCGAGCACAATTTAGAGTGCGCGAGAGACCGCGCGATAGAACTTTTACAGAACAGGGATAAGCGCATTGTGGACAGAATTTCTGACTACCTTTTCTTCTGTGAAAAAGTGCAGGAAAAGATTGTCGATGAATCCCTCCGGGAGGAGGAGTTCGATGTCACAAAGATTCCGCAGGATGCCGGGAGCGTGGAACTTTTTTCTTATGAGGAATATGCGAAGCGCTTAGAACTGCTCGAAGAACTTGAGGTGCTAGACGAGGAGTGGCGCACTGAAAAGGAAAAGATGCATACCTTTTATAACAGGGAGAATTACACCGTGCTTCACGAGGAGTTTTTGCGGGAGCAAAAGCCGTGGGAGTATGAGTTAGAGCAGCTTTTGGTGTATCTGACCTTCCGCTATTTTATGAAGGCGGTGTACGACTGCAATTTCCTGACGAAAGCGAAGTTTGCAGTTTTTTCCTGTCAGGTGGTGCTTGACCTCGACGTGCGCCGCTGGAGGGAGAAGGGCTGCTACACGCGCGGGGACCGGATTGATACCGCGCGCATCTATGCGAAGGAGGTGGAGCACTCCGAGGAGAACTTAGAGCTGCTCGAAGAAGCGTTTGCATTTGGTTAGACAGACTGTTTTTTTGGAAACAGCCAATAAATATGGAAAAGAGGAAAAGCAGATGAAAGTGATATTGGTAAATGGAAGTCCAAAGAGAGAGGGATGTACTTATACGGCGCTTTGTGAGGTCGCGGGAGCGCTGGAGAAAAGCGGAATTGAGACGGAGATTTTCTGGGTGGGAAATGCGCCCCTGTCCGGATGCCTCGGCTGCGGTTCCTGTCTTAAGACGGGGAAATGTTTTATCGATGATACCGTAAATGAGTTCGTGGAGAAGGCGAAGAGCGCCGACGGATTTGTGTTCGGCTCGCCGGTTCACTATGCGGCGGCATCTGGAAGTCTGACGTCCTTCCTCGACCGCGCTTTTTACGGAAAGGGCAGTGTTTTTCAGGGCAAACCGGGTGCAGCAGTGGTGAGCTGCCGGCGCGGCGGCGCTTCCGCAGCGTTTGACCAGCTCAACAAATATTTTACAATCAGCAGTATGCCGATTGTAAGCTCGCAGTATTGGAATCAGGTGCACGGCAACACGCCGGAGGAAGTGAGAAGGGATGCCGAGGGTCTTCAGACGATGCGCACGCTCGGCAACAATATGGCGTGGCTGTTAAAATGCATCGAGAGCGGAAAAGAGCGCGGGGTTGTATTTCCGGAGCGGGAAGCGGCTGTAAAGACGAACTTTATTCGATAGAACTACAAAGGACATTAAAACGGAGTGAGAGATGAAGGGACAAAAGATAGTAAGAGGCGTTGTCTATGTGTTGGCGGCGGTCGGCGTTTTTTCCATTGGAAAAAATGTGGTGGGCGCGATAGGAGAGCCAAAACAGGTGATGTCGGCGGAACAGGAGAAATACATCGATGTACAGCCGGATTTTTCGGTGGAGCTGTTGAGTGTCAACGAGTATTCGAGACCGGGGAATGCGCTCGATGAGGTGAATGGGATCGTCATTCATTGGACGGCGAACCCGGGCACGACAGCGGAACAGAACCGCAGTTATTTTGAGGGGCTCGCGGAGTCGGGTGAGACATACGCGAGCAGCCATTTTATCATAGGGTTGAGCGGTGAGATTATCCAGTGTATTCCATGCAATGAGATTGCCTATGCATCGAAGGACAGAAATGTTGACACGATTGCAATCGAGTGCTGCACGGAGGGGGAAGACGGAGCGTTCAACGAGGCGACTTACGATTCTTTGATACAGCTCACCACCTGGCTGATGGGGAGATATGACCTCACGATTGATCAGGTCATCCGCCACTACGATGTGACGGGAAAAGACTGCCCGAAATACTATGTGGAACACGAGGAAAAATGGGACGAAATGAAGGCGGACATGCTCTCCTACATCGAGACATACGGTATTGCAAAAAGCGATAAAATCAAGTAAAATATGGATATTACAAGAAAAGGATATTGAATGTTAGAGAATTATTATAAGGCAATCGAGAAAAAAGAAGAGATGAGAGAGAATCTGAGTGAACTGCGCAGGCGGTGCAGAGAGGAGGAGGCAATGCGGGAGTGCAGAGCCTATTTTTCAAAGCATCCTGCTCTTCTCGGTGAGTGTCTCTCGCAGGAGGACCCGAAGACCCGCAGGAACGCGGCACTTCTAATCGGTGACCTCGGATTGAAGGAGCTGAAGGGGATGCTGTTAGAACGCTATCAGGCGGAGACGGTTCTTTTTATCCGAAGCTCTTATGTCAAAGCATTGTCAAAACTTCCGGTGACAGAGGATTTAGAACAGTTTCAGAGCAGGCTCAAAGAGCTTGAGAGTCAGGAGGTATCAGAGGAGGAGAAGAAACACTGGAACGAAGAGATTCGGGAACTGCGCAAGCTGGTCACGGATATCGAGGGAATCTGCAGACACCGTTTTACCGGGCTTAAAGAGAGCCGGGAGATTCTTCTGACGACGAACCGGGAACACCGGGAGGCTACGATGCAGGAGCTGTCGGGAACGGCGGGAAGTTTTCGGCGTGACGCGAAGATCAAAGAGCATCCGTTGGGCGTTCTGGTAAAGACGAACGATATTGTCACCGTCAAGAAGCTGCGCACGAACCGGGAGATTCTTTTTCCGCTGCATGTGGGGGGAATGCTCCCGGCGGAACCGGCTGAGGCGGCGAGGCTTTTAGCGGAATCGGACCTTGTCCCTTTTTTGGAGAGCGTGCACAGGGAGCCTGCGCCATTTTATTTTCGCATTGAGGTGAAAAGTAAGATGACGCTTGATAAGCGGAGTGCATTTGCCAGGAAACTTGCGATGGAGTTAGAGCATCTGAGCGGGCGCAAACTGCTCAATTCAACGACGGATTACGAGGTGGAACTGAGGCTCATCGCCAATCGCGAGGGGAGATTTTTTCCGGCGGTAAAATTGTTTACGATGTCCATGAAGCGATTTTCCTATCGCAGGAATGCGATATCCGCGTCGATTCATCCGGCGACGGCGGCGATGCTGATGGAACTCGCAGCGCCATATCTCAGGGAGGAAGCCCGGATTTTAGACCCGTTCTGCGGGGTGGGTACGATGTTGATTGAGCGCGATATGCGTCTGCCGGTGCGTGAGAGCTATGGCATCGATATCTTCGGTGAGGCGATTGAAAAAGCGAGGGAGAATGCGGCGCTTGCCGGAAAGAAAATCAACTACATTCACAGGGACTATTTTGACTTTAAGCATCAGTATCCGTTTGACGAGATTGTGACGAATATGCCGATGCGCGGAAAAAAGACGAAAGAGGAGATGGATACGTTCTACCACCGCTTTTTTGAAAAGACGAAAGGGATTTTAGGCGAGGGCGGAAGAATCCTGATGTATACGAACGAGGCGGGATTTGTGAGAAAAGAGCTTCGCCTGCGCGGGGAGTACAAGCTGCTTTACGATGCGGTAATCAATGAGAAAGACGGATTTCATTTCTATGTAGTAGAATTAAAGAGGTAGGGATTCGATGGCATTTTCAATTAAGAAAAATGATGAAAAATATACGAGAACAGATACGGGTCTTTTAGATTCCGCGCTTCTGCAGGGGTTGCAGGACCGCTTTTGCAGCGCAAACAATCTGTACTTAGTCTGTCTGAGCAGGCAGCAGGGTGTCATCACAAAGGCTTACGGGACGCGCGAAGAATTAAACTATATTCATAGTCTTGTCTCGATGGATCAGCACGTGTCGCTGCTGAACAAAATGATGGGCGCTGAGATTGAAAATGTGATTGAGGAAGAGTGTGAACCGGATTATGTAAAGATGTGCGGGGTCTCCATCAAAGTGGATGGGGAGACGACTGCAATCTGGATTGTAATCGGAATTTTAGAGCCGGAGGCAGCAGCACAGGAGGTTCAGGTTCCTGACGGCATTATGACGACGACCGAGGAGCGCTATTACAAATCCATGAAGTTTTTAGAGACGCTGTCAAAGCAGGTATTCGCCGTGAAGATGGAGGAGATGATTGCGCAGGAGGCGTTTCAGAAGAGCAAGAAGTCGGAGGAACAGACTAAGCTTGAGCTGCGCCGCAATGAGGCGATTACCACCATCGTAAAAACGTTAGAGCTCGATGAGAGTTTTACCGAGGTCGCGGGTGTTATTTTAAAAGAGGTCTGCGATTATCTGCAGCTCTCCTCTGCGAGTCTGGTGCAGGAGAATAAAAATCCGGGCAAGGTCGATATGATCTGCGAATATGTCAACGGGGTCACGGAGCCTGTGATGGCGCGGTGTCAGGGAGTAGAGAAAAGCGAGATGCCTTTTTTTAACGGCAAGCCGTATATGATTTCGGTCAATTCGATGATGCCGGATGAGTTTCAGAGAATGTTTGAGGAATACCAGATTCGTTCCGGTGTGTTTTTGCCGGTGGAAATCAACGGGCACGCGTCGATGTATCTGAGTTTCTGCGATAAGGAGAGAGGGAGAATCTGGGATATCAATGACATCAAATTCTTAAACGATGTCAAGAGAATCGTGCAGAGCATCTTAATCAGACGAATCACGAAAAATTCACTGGCGAGCTCCTACGCATCTTTGGAGGCGATTCTGGAGAATGTGGGGTGCGGGATTTATGTCCGTGATCCGGCGAGTGGCGGAGAACTCTACGCGAACCAGCGATTCCGCAACCATTTTAAGGATTTGATGGACAACGAGAAATTGGAGGCATATTTGAATAGCGAGCCGACGCAGGAGTATGAGACAGAGTTCCGTGAGATATATTTGGAGGAACTCAAGCGCTGGTACGATCTGCACTGTACACAGATACAGTGGGTGGACGGCAGAAATGTATTGCTCTACACGATCTATGACGTGACGGAGAAGAAGCGCTATCAGCAGAAAATTGAGCGTCAGGCGAACAACGATTTCCTCACAGGACTCTACAACAGGATGCGCTGTGAACAGGATTTGAGAAAATATATTGAAGAGGCGAGGGAATTTGGCGGGGAGGGAGCCCTGCTCTACATAGATCTGGATGATTTCAAACATATCAATGACGGACTCGGTCATCAGTACGGAGACATTCTGCTAAAGAGGATTTCTGCGAGCATACAAAAGATTATCGGGGTCGAAAACAACTGTTACCGTATGGGCGGAGATGAATTTATCATTATCGTATCCCACCACCACCGCGCGATTCTGCCTCATATCATCGAGGAGATTCGCACGATTTTTACCAGACCTTGGCTCTTGAAGGATGCGGATTATTATTGTACGATGAGCATGGGTGTGGTATGTTTTCCGACTGACGGGGACACGGTGGACGAGCTGATCCGCAAGGCGGATATTGCGATGTACGGCGCGAAATGTGCGGGTAAGAACCGTGTGGAATTCTATGATGACAACGTGGAGGCCACGTCTTTTAAACGCCTTGATTTAGAGAAAAATATGCGCAATGCCACAAGAGATGAATGCCGGGAATTTGAAGTATATTTTCAGCCGATTGTGGATGTGACGAAGCCTGATTATCCGTGTTACGGGGCGGAGGCATTGATCCGCTGGAATTCGAGTGAACTTGGATTTATCAATCCGACGGAATTTATTCCGCTCGCCGAGTATTTAGGGCTGATCAATCCGATTGGCGAGCATGTGCTGCAGGAGGCATGCAGGCGCTGCAAGTATTGGAATGACATGGGGCATCCGGAATTCAGGGTGAATGTGAATCTATCTGTTGTTCAGTTGCTGCAGAACGATATTGTGGAGCAGATTAAGAGGGCAATCGAGGAGTCGGGAATCATTCCGGGCAATCTCACACTCGAAGTGACAGAGAGCCTGGCCATCAACGATATGAACAGAATGAAAAAAATTCTGGCGCAGATTAAATCACTCGGCGTCCGCGTGGCGCTCGATGATTTTGGAACGGGATACTCCTCGCTCAACCACATCAGAGAGATGCCGCTCGACGTTATCAAGATTGACCGCTGCTTTATTATCGACATCGGAAAGGACGAGTTCTCCGATGCCTTTGTCAAGATGGTGTCAGAGCTTGCCAATACCATAGGCGTCATGGTCTGTGTCGAGGGCGTCGAGGAGGAGGAGCAATTACAGGCGCTCCGCGACAAAAAAATTCAGCTCATTCAGGGATTCTATTTTGGAGAACCGATGCGGGCGGAGGACTTTGAAAAGAAATATTTGTAGTGGCGTGGCGCTTTGCGCCATGCCAATTTTTTACCGAATGGGATTCGGGTGTCAAAAGATGCTAATTCAAGCTGTGATTGTCATATTGCACAAAGATAAAATTTTCATTTGTTCCGGATTACGGATATAAGATTTTCTAAATGTTCTGTCATAAATCTTAGCTGTGACCGCAACCGCCCAAGATTCGCCATCCATGGCTCAACTTGGGCTCTCATCAACATCCTGTTGCTGAGTTGCTAGATTACATACAGAACATTAAGAAAATCTAATATCCTTCATAAGTCACAAATGCAAAATTTATTTTGTGCGATATGACAGTTCAAATTCTCATTAGCATTTTTTGACATCCGAATTCTATTCGATAAAAAGCCCGGCCGGGCAACATTATGTGGGAAACAGAGGAATGTAACAAATGTATTTAAAGATAGAGTGGCAGGAGAACGGGGGCGGCGCGCGGGTTCTTAATGTGAGCGGGAGCGCGGCGGAAGTGGTGCTGCCCGGTGAAGTTGAGGAAATTCCAATTACAGAGATAGGTGATTATTGCTTTGCGGGAAAGCGCGTAGAATCCGCGGGCGAGGTGAGGGAGACCTGCGTCGGAGAGCCGCAGGAGGTGAGGCGAATTGCCGGGGAGTATCTGGAAAAGTTATCGCTCCCGAATTCTGTGGAGCGAATCGGAAACTGTGCGTTCTACAATTGCAGGAAACTTAGGGAGCTGGTGTTTGGACCGGGACTTGAGAGTATCGGGAGCGATGCGTTCATGAACTGCAGAACCCTTCGAAATCTGACGGTCAGGGAGAGCGTGCAAAGAAGGACAGGGCTTCGACAGATGCTTGCACAGCTCACCAGCGGGATGAGCGTTTCGTTCGGGGAGGGGGATGCCTGCGATGCGGTCATCCTCTACCCGGAGTACACCGAGTCTTACGATGAGATTTCCCCGGCACATATTTTTGGAAGAAAAATCGAGGGAGAGGGATTTCGCGCGAGACAGAGCTTTAAGGATGGAATCGTGGATTTCTCCGGATACGATTCGATTTTTCCAAAGGCGTGTGTCGAGGAGAGCGCTGCTATCTGTATGCGGATTGCGGCGAACCGTCTCCGGTATCCCGCTTCTCTGCGTGAGGAGAAGCGCAGGATGTACGAGGAATATCTGACTGCAAATGCAGACAAAGAGGCGGTCTGTTTTTTGCGGGAGAGGGAAAAGGAACTTTTGTTTTTTCTCTGCGAACAGAAATATCTCTCTGCGGGAGGCGTTGCGTCGCTGATTCAGAAGGCGGCGGAGGCAGACTGGGCGGAGGGCGCAGCGAGCCTGATGCGGTGGAAGGCAGAGTTTTATCAGAGGGATGAGCGCGAGCGCTATTCCTTTGATGAATTTTAGACAAGGAGGATTACATGGCGCACATACAGACCCAGACAGAATGGGAAGAGGAAATGTCCGTTAAAATACTCGATTTTGTGAGGAACGAACTTTATTTAGAGCTGCGTTTTCTCGATACTGCGCTCTCGGCACTCGTGCCGAAGGCGGAGAGCACGCTCCCTGCGATGGCGACGGACGGGAGGTATCTCTACTATTCCACGGAGCAGATTATGCGCGTGTTTCAGAAGAATGCAAAGTATTTAGACCGCAGTTTTTTGCACACGGTACTGCACTGCATCTTTTTTCACCTGTGGATGCGGGGGGAACGGGATGTGAGGCTGTGGAATCTCGCCTGTGATATCGCTGTGGAATACACAATCGACGCGATGGGAAAAAACTGCACCAGACGAATCTTAAGCTATCGGAGACAGTTGTGCTACGAGGAATTGCAGAGGCAGAAGAAGGGGATTTCCGCCGCGGTCATCTACCGGTATCTGTCGGAAAAGGAGCCGGAGGAGTTACACGAACTCAGTTTGGAATTTTACACGGATGACCACAGGTACTGGCCGAAGCCGAATGAGGAAAAAAACAGGGAGCAGCAGGCGCTGCAGAAAAAGTGGAACAAGATTGCAAGGCAGACAAAGATAGAGCGAGAGAGCCGCGGGGAGGAGCAAAAGGACGGCGAAGAGTTGTTTGCAGCGCAGGTTAAGGCGGAGCGCAGCAAAAGAAGCTACCGCGAATTTTTGCAGAAGTTTGCGGTGCTCCATGAGGAACTTCACGCGGATCCGGATGAGTTCGATCTGACTTACTATACTTATGGGCTTCGGATTTATGGCGATATGCCGCTGATTGAGCCGGTCGAGAGCCGTGAGGTAAAAAAGATAAAAGAATTCGTGGTCGTGATTGACACAAGTTATTCCACCAGCGGGGAGCTGGTAAAAATGTTTCTGAAGGAGACATTTGGGATTTTAGCGCAGGAGGACAGCTTTTTTGGGGACTGCCACATAAGAATTATCCAATGTGACGAGAAAGTACAGATGGATGAGGAAGTGCAGAATGAGAGGGAGCTTTGCGCTCTGCTTGAAAGATTTACAATTGTAGGCGGAGGAGGGACGGATTTTCGCCCGGCGTTTGCCTATGTCAATGAGCTGATTGAGGAGGGAGCGTTCAAAAATCTTTGCGGGCTTTTGTATTTTACGGACGGAAAGGGTATCTATCCAAAGAGCAGACCGGCGTACCGCACGGCATTCCTCTTTCTCGACGACTATGATGAGGAGGCGGTGCCGCCCTGGGCAATCCGGTTACAACTAGATTCGGAGGAATTTTTAAAATGAATATCAAACAGGCAAAAAATGAGATTAAACATACGGTACAGGCATATCTGAAAAAAGATGCCTTAGGGGAGTATCAGATTCCGGCAGTCAGACAGCGCCCGATTCTTCTGATGGGGCCTCCGGGAATCGGAAAGACGCAGATTATGGAGCAGATTGCGAGGGAGTGCAGGATTGGTCTTGTCTCCTACACAATCACACACCACACGAGGCAGAGCGCGGTGGGACTTCCGTTTATCCGCGAGGAAGAGTTTGGCGGAAAGACTTATTCCGTGACAGAGTACACGATGAGTGAGATTATTGCGAGCGTCTACCGGAAACAGAAGGAGACGGGGCTTTTCGAGGGAATTCTTTTTATCGATGAGATCAACTGCGTCTCTGAGACGCTCGCGCCGACGATGCTGCAGTTTTTGCAGAATAAGAGATTCGGCAACCAGGCGGTTCCGGAGGGATGGATTATCGTGGCGGCGGGGAATCCGCCGGAGTACAACAAATCGGTCCGCGATTTTGACGTGGTGACGCTCGACCGCGTCCGCCGCATCGATATCGAGGCGGATTTTCGTGTCTGGAAGGAGTATGCGCGGGAGAGACATTTGAATGCTGCAATTTTAAGTTACTTAGAGCTCCGTCCAAACCATTTTTACAAGGTGGAGGCGGATGTGGACGGCATCCGGTTTGTGACGGCGCGAGGCTGGGAGGATCTGAGCAATCTTATGGATGCCTACGAGGAGCTGGGGATTGCGGTCGACGAGGAGATTGTCCATGAATTCCTGTGCCATGCGGACATTGCAGAGGACGCTGCGGCATATTTTGACCTCTACCGCAAATATCAGGACGACTATGGAATCGACGAAATTCTGCAGGGAAAAGTCCGGCCGGAGGTCTATGCCAGAATCGAGCAGGCGGCGTTCGACGAGCGGCTCTGCGTTGTCAACCTTTTGCTGGATGGACTACAAACGTATTTGAAAAAATATGCTGTTTCTAAAAGTATGACAGATGCGTGGTATGATTTTTTGAAAAAATACCGCGGGGAGCTTCGCGGAGAAAAAGAGGGCAGAGCTTGCTATGAGAGACTTTTTTGTGAGGCGGAAGAAAAATTTGAGGAGGATAGCAGACGGGAGTTTGTCGGGAAGGAGGAGCGCATCTGGCGGGCGGAGCTGTTTCGCAAAATAAAAGAAAATGCGCCGGAGACAAGGCTTTCGGAAGCGGATGCATTCGCGTCTGCAAAGCGCGGATTTGACGAGATGCGCGGACTGCTCGAGGAGGATGAGAAGGCGGCGGGAGAAGCGCTTGAGCATGCGTTTTCCTTTGTGGAGGAAGTGTTTGAGAACGGACAGGAGATGGTCGTCTTTGTGACGGAGCTTACCATTGGAACCGAGTCTGCACTCTATCTGTCAGAGCACACCTGTGAGCGGTATTTGAAATACAATGAGGAACTGTTAATCGGAACAAGGAGAGCGGAACTGCTCGCTGAACTGGCGCGGGGGTAGAACTTTTGCGCAAATCCGATTCGGGGGCCCAAAGAACTAATGAAAACTTGAACTGTCCTGGTACGCAATATAAATTTATATTGTGCAATAGGACAGACACAACTTAGATTAGCATTTTTTGGCCCCCGAATCGGATTGCATAAAAAGAGCGAGGAACAAATCACGATTTGTTCCTCGCTCTTTAGAATGCAGAAGATGGGACTTGAACCCACACGATATTGCTACCACAGGCACCTGAAGCCTGCGCGTCTGCCAATTCCGCCACTTCTGCGTACAACAAGATTAATTTTAACTTCTTTTGGAAAATAAGTCAATAGAAAAATGAAAAAAAGTGTACTTTTTTTGAGGGGGGAAGAACAAATGCTGTAAAATAAAAAAATGTAATCCCGCTATACGATATTTTTTGAAAAAATAGCTTGCAATTTTTTTGGCTATATGGTAAGATATGTCTCGTGTTGATTACACACATGCCGGCGTGTCGGAATGGCAGACGAGGCAGACTCAAAATCTGTTGTGGGCAAC
>CAZBUW010000047.1:0-22787 GCA_964495195.1 uncultured Roseburia sp. | reverse complement strand
AGCCCCATGGAAGTAGGACCTTTCAGACCGCCCACGCGGATGGTGGTATCGTCTGTGGCAGATAAAGCAGCCTCCGTTGTGTCATCTTCTGTTGTAACGGCCTCTGTTGATTCTGTATGTTCCGTGCTGTCCGGCAAGGAGGCGTTTTGCTGACCGGTTGCGGCCGTTTTGCCGCAGCCGGCTATCATACTGAGTGTCATAGCAGCAATCGCTGCGAGTGTAACAATTTTTTTCTTCATAGAAACAATCTCCTTTTCTTTCATCTCAAAGAATCTCTTTTCGATGTCAGTCGTTAAGTATTCGCCTCGGCGACGAGAAAGTATCTGATCGGTAAGGCATGTATATCTTAGCACGCAGGAGGGCGGGAGTAAACCCTAAACTTTTCAAAATGAGGATTTCATGCTACAATGGGCGCAGAAAAAAAGTAGGTTGGAAAGTGAGGAGCATATGAGACTTGTATCGTGGAATGTAAATGGAATACGCGCCTGTGTGCAGAAGGGATTTCTCGATTTTTTTAAGGAGATTGATGCGGACATCTTCTGCCTGCAGGAGACGAAAATGCAGGAGGGGCAGCTTGCGTTAGATCTTCCGGGCTACCATCAGTATTGGAATTATGCGGAGAAGAAAGGCTACTCCGGAACGGCGGTTTTTTCAAAAGAGAAGCCTCTGTCCGTGCGCTATGGCATCGGAATCGAGCAGCACGATAAGGAGGGGCGCGTCATCACCTGTGAATTTGAGGATTTCTATTTTGTCACAGTGTACACGCCGAACTCCCAGAGCGAGCTGAAGCGTTTAGAGTACCGTATGCAGTGGGAGGACGATTTCCGCGCATATTTGAAAAATCTTGAGGAGGATAAGCCGGTTATCGTCACCGGAGATATGAATGTCGCCCATGAGGAGATTGATCTGAAAAATCCGAAGACAAATCGAAATAATGCCGGTTTTACAGATCAGGAGCGCCGGAAATTCACGGAGCTTTTAGAAGCCGGATTCATTGACACATTTCGTTATTTTCATCCGGAGCAGGAGGGCATTTATTCGTGGTGGTCATATCGGTTTAAGGCGCGGGAAAAAAATGCGGGATGGCGGATTGACTATTTCTGCGTGTCGGAATGCTTGAAAGAGCGCCTTGCGGGTGCGGAGATTTTGACGGAGGTCATGGGTTCGGACCACTGCCCGGTTCTTTTGGAATTAAAATAGTGTGAAACTGGGGAGAATGGGGAACCATAACAAAAAAACATTTTTCACGGTGACAAGCCGTGAGGAGGAAGGGATAGAATATGGAAAAATATGCAGTTATCACAGGGGCGAGCGCCGGGATTGGGACAGAGTTTGCAAAGCGCCTCGCGAAAAGGGGATACCACCTGATTCTTGTCGCAAGAAGGCGGGAGCGCCTGGAGAAATTGAAGAAAAAACTGGGGACACCCTGCGATATCATAACGGCGGACCTCGGAAGGGAGGAGGAGTGCCGTCGCCTTTTCGGGGAGATTGCGGACAGAGAGATTGAAGTTTTTATCAACAATGCGGGGTTCGGAGATTGCGGAGCTTTCCTCGAGGGAGATTTAGAGAAGGAATTGAATATGATAGACGTCAATGTCAGGGCAGTTCATCTGCTTACAAAGTTAGTTGTAAAAAAGATGCAGAAGCAGGGAGGGGGATATCTTCTCAACGTGGCATCCTCCGCAGGACTGATGCCGGCAGGGCCTTTTATGGCGACCTACTATGCGACAAAGGCGTATGTGGCGAGCCTGACGCAGGCGATTGCGCAGGAACTCAAAGAGCAGGGGAGCGCAGTCTATATCGGGTGTCTTTGTCCGGGACCTGTGGATACGGAATTTAACGACGTGGCAAACGTGGAATTTGCATTGAAGGGAATCACACCCGGGTACTGCGCCTCCTATGCGCTTAAGCAGATGTATGCGCGAAAAGTCGTCATTGTTCCGACGGCGGGAATGAAGGCGGCAGTGACGTTCGGCAGATTTCTGCCGCGGAACGCTATGGTTCGGATTGCATCCCGCCAGCAGAAGAAAAAGATTTATAAATCGAAAGAATAGAGAGGGATTACCTTTTACCGGCGGGAGTTGTTCCGCATACAGGGACACCCGTTTCGCCGCTGGTCACAGGATGTTTCCCGATGACATGATTCCTGATGACGCTGTTCCTGATGACATGGTTCGTTATGACCGGATTCCTGTTCTGCGCACGGGCAGCGGTCTCCTGCCACAGCATCCTCGCACGGTGAACATTCTTTGCCGCACTTCTCATGATTGGGACAGCGTTCTTCCTCTTTGCATTTTACACAGTTCATCAGCCGGATATAGTGGTTTGCCTCGCGCAGTACATGGTCGGCGAGGAGCGGGAGGATGATGGAAGCGGTCTGACCGGTCAGGATGCCCTTTGTGCCGGCTGCCTTGAAGTCGCGGTAGGCAAGAGTTTCCGTGAGCGATCTGTGGCACAATTCCGGTATGGAGACGCAATCCGGGGCGCCCGCCAACTCTAACAGTTTTTTGTAACTGCAGGCGTAGTCGTTCGCCGTCTGAATCAGTTCTTCTTCGCACGGGTCTAAGAGTCCGCGGATAAACAGCGCATGCTCCATCATAATCTGGTTCCAGAAGGCGCCGGTCTGCTGCAGGGAGGAGCAGTCGAGTTCAAAATGCCCGGTGGAATCAGAACAATTGCAGCGGTTGCTGTTCAATTCTTCGATCAGGTTGCGGTACATTCTTGCCTCACGGAGGATGTGCTCAATCAGCAGCGGATAATTTGCAGTAAAAAGCTGCCGGTTTCTGACGGCGCGCAGGATATTTTCCTTGAAGGTAATCAGTCCGTTTAGCAGGCGGAGAGCCCGCAGGTTGATTTGGCGCATGGACTGGATGAGCTCCGGGGAATTGTCAAAATTACAACTACAGTTATCATTTTGAAACGGCGTCAAACGCTGCTCTAGTTTTGTGATACGAAAATCGATTGGGATGCCGGTCAGGAAGGAAGTCCGCTGTTCCGCAGGCAGCGTAAACGCTGTCACAAGTTCATCGGACTTTAGGATTTCACGGCCTATCCGCCGGTTTGCGAGACGTACGACAGAGAGGTGCAGTTCTTCAAACTGGCTGCGGAACCATTCGGCCTGCCGGAGCCAGTTTTTTCCTTTGCACGGGAAGCCGGTTTCTAGAAACAGGGCGTGTTCCTTCATGATACGCGCAAAAAACAGATGAGTTTCTATGGATAAAGTCACATAATTTTGCATAAAGATATAGTTTCCTGAATTGTTTTTCTATAGGATATGAGTGGGAAAAGTAGTGCGTTACAAATACTAAGGTTTTTACAAAATTCCGCCGAAATAGAAGATATGAGAAACCCTAGATTGAGTTAGAATACATGGATGTAGCGATATGGGAAAGGAGACCGGGCTATGGAAGTGAATCGTATCAATGGATCGCAGGGCATCAGGGGAGGACAGGCGTCGCAGACGGTGGATACTGTGAGCAAAAGTATCCGGAATGAAATTACAGGGATTCAAAAAAAGATGAAGGAAGTGGCTGCAGACGAGAAGATCTCTGTGGAGGAAAAGACAAAGAAACGGCAGGAATTGCAGCAGGAGATCAGCAGTTTAAATACGAAGCTCAGACAGCATGAAGAAAAGATGCGTAAGGAGCAGCAGGCGAAAGCCGCGGCGGAGAATACAGGCGAGGAGCGCCGCAGGAAGACGGAGGAGGAGAGCAACGATTCCGGAAGAGAGGCGGCGGAGTGGGAGCCGGTGAATAAGAATCAGGCGACCTCTTTCGTCTCGGCGGATTCGACGATGGAACACGCGGTCAGACAGGGGAGCGTCGTGTCAAGAATTGAGGGCGGAATTGGCGTCTTAAAGGCGGAGATTCGTCAGGACGCGGCGCGCGGTGAAGACGTAGAACGGAAAAAACAGGAATTAAAAGGTCTTGAGCAGAGGGCGCAGAGAGCTGCCGAAGCGCAGTTTTCAATGCTTGGAGCCTCCCATCAGACCATGAAAAAAGCGGTGGAGACTGAGGTGGGAAAAAAGGCGGACGACAGACCGGCGGGAAAGATTGCCACGGTGGATGCGAAGGATATCGCAGGATTTGTAAAAGAGAAAGGCAAATCCGAACAGCAGAGACATTTTTCCGTGGACATTTGATTAGACCCGAATTATTCACTCGCGGGGGGAATAATTCGGGTTACACATTAATATGTGCTACAATGAGGACAGACAACGAGAAAGGGGAAGGAAGACATGCAGCAAAAGGCAATCGAGATAGCGCATCACGGCAGAACGGTATACGGTACAATCTGTCTGCCGGAGACGGAGGGGGAGAAAGTACCGGCAGTTGTCATCAGCCACGGATTTCGCGGGAGGGGAGACGACTTTGAGGATATGGCAAAGCTTCTGGCAGAGCACGGAATTGCGGCGGTCTACTATGATTTTCCGGGCGGTTCATCTGTCAGTAATCCGACGATGAAGACCACACAGATGAGCGTTTTTACGGAGAAGGAGGACTTGTGCGCTGTTCTTCGGTATGTGAGACAGCTGCCGCAGGTTGATGCAGAGAAAATTTTTGCATTTGGCGAGAGCCAGGGGGGACTTGTGACGGCACTTACAGCGGAGGAGAGTGCGGATGGATGGAGGGGCATGATCCTGCTCTATCCGGCGCTTTGCATTCCGGATGACTGGCGCAGAAAATTTCCGCGTGTGGAGGACATCCCGAAGACGTATGAACTCTGGGATTTTCTGCTTGGAAAGATATATTTTGAGGACATCCGGGAACTCGATGTGCTTGAGACGATCGGTTCCTTTTCAAAGGACGTATTGATTATGCACGGGGATGCGGATGAGATTGTGCCGCTTTCGTACAGCAGGGAGGCGGCGGAAAAATACGGACATGCCAATCTGGTTGTTTTCCCGGGCGAGGGACACGGATTTGGGGAAGAGGGCGGACAGAGGATGTCGCAGCTTGTATTAGAGTTTGTCAAAGAGAGGATATAGGAGGAAAAGGATATGCCATTTATCGACACAAAAGTAAGCGTTGCAATCAGTGAAGCGCAGGAGAAGCAGTTGAAGGAGGGATTGGGGAAGGCGATTTCCCTGATTCCGGGAAAGAGTGAGAGCTGGCTCATGACAGGTTTTGAGGATAATTATCACCTGTATTTCAGAGGGGAGAATGCAGAACCGATGGCTTTTATTGAGGTAAAAGTGTATGGCAGTGAGAACCCGTCCGCATTTGAGGCGTTGACGGAAGAGATTACAAAGCTCTTCGGCGAGGTGCTTGGGATTGCGGCGGACCACATTTATATCAAGTATGAAGCGGTGTCAAATTGGGGATGGAACGGAGGCAATTTCTAAAAGGCATGGTAAAAGTAGATTTGATTACCGGTTTTTTGGGCTCCGGCAAGACCACCTTTATCAAAAAATATGCGCAGTATCTGATGGACTGTGGCTGTAACATCGGCATTTTGGAGAACGATTTCGGCGCGGTCAATGTCGATATGATGCTGCTCGGGGATCTGACGGGTGAGAAGTGTGAACTCGAGATGGTGGCGGGAGGCTGTGACGCGGACTGCCACCGCAGAAGGTTCAAGACGAAGCTGATCTCGATGGGAATGTGCGGTTACGACCGCGTCATCGTGGAACCGTCCGGCATCTATGAGGTTGATGAATTTTTCGATGTGCTCCACGAGGAACCACTGGACCGGTGGTATGAGATTGGAAATGTAATTACACTTGTAAATTCAAAGCTAGAGGATGCGCTCTCAACGGAGGCGGACTACCTTCTGGCGGCGCAGTGCGCGAATGCGGGGAAGATTCTTTTGAGCAGGAGCGAAGAGGCGACGGACGAGGAATGCGAGCGGACGTTAGCGCATATCAACCGTGCCCTGAGAGAGGTGCAGTGCAAAAGGGAATTTCGAGGTTTTGGCGAAGAGGTGCTTTTGAAGGGGACGGACGGGTTCACGGAGGAGGAGTTCGAGAGAATCAGCCGCTGTGGTTATGTGCCCGAATATTCCTGCAGAAAGCCGGATTTCAAGCAGGAGGATGTGTTCGAGACCCTCTATCTTATGAATGTCTCCCTGCCGGAGGATGCGGTGCGTGAGACCGTGGAAGGACTGATGCACGACGCGGGCTGCGGCGGAATCTTTCGCATCAAGGGATTTTTAAAACAGGATGAGGAGCATTGGCTGGAACTGAACGCCACGCGGGATGAGATACGGATTGCGCCCATTGCAAAGGGACAGGAGGTCGTCATTGTGATTGGTGAGGGCTTAAACGAGGAGGCAATCCGCGCGAGGCTTGGGGCTAAAGTCTGACAGAGAAAAAAAGAGAACGGGATGCATCTTTTAAGAGATACATCCCGTTCTGGTTGTTATATCGAAATCTCAGTCATAGATATCGAAGTACACTTCTTTGATGATATTATTCTGACAGTTTTTCTCGATGGCTGCGACCGTGGAATTGACGGTGCTGCGGATGGAGGACTGCTCGCCGGAGCCCGGTGTCGTCACGCTGTATCCGCTCGGCAGCTTGTCGCTTGAGGAGCCGGAAAAGCTCTGGATGCTGGAAAACGTCTTGAGTGTAAACGGAGCAATGTAGTAATTGTAGTTGTTGTCATAAGAGATACAGTTTGTAAAATATGCAGTGCAGGAACTGTTGTTGTTGTCAAATCCCTTGCTGGAATGTCCGAAGGACAGACAGTTCTTTACGGTTCTCACGCAGGAACTCGTGGTGTTGACAGAGCCAAATTTGAAACCGTTTGGATTGCCGTCGTAGCTGCTTCCGGTCCAGGTGGAAAGGCTTATGGTTCCGCCTGAGGTCTTGACAAATTTTGCGGTCGGCAGTGAGAAAGTCCCCTTTGCGTAATTTGAGGCGAAAGAGGAATCCTGCGCCATAATGAGCTCGACTAAGAGCAGGTCGGTGTCGAGAGCGTTCCCGTTGTTGAAGTCGTATTCACCGGTAAAAATGGTCGGATCTCCGTTGTTCCAGACAGCGCATTCCTCATAACTTAAATCGTAAGTCAGACCGTCCGTCTTGTCGTAGGAGTCCCAGCCGTCGTCGGAATTTTCCCATGCGTAGCATCCGTAGAAGGTATTTCCGGTTCCGGCAGCTAACTTCGGTGCAAAGCCATCTGCATTTCCACCGAGAGTGTAGACATCGCAGTTGCGGTAGCTGTATACAAAACGGATGGTATTGCTGTAAGCGCCGCTTGTAATCTGCAGACCTGCGTCATTGTTGTAGCGGACGATACAATCGGTCACCGTGTTTTTCCCGGCGGAGCTCCCCTTAATCTGGATTCCGTTGTCGGGAGCTTTCTGGATGATTAAGTTCTTTAAATTGTAGCAGCTTCCGGTGATGCGGATGCCGACTGCCGAATCGGAAGTTGATGTTCCGATGTAGGAGGAGCGGAAGCTGGAGAAATCAAGGATTGGATAACTGCCATCGCTGTTTTGGAGGCCGATGATTGAGACATTTGCATTGGAGGCAGAGAGTGCAATCTGTCCGGTACAGTCGATGGACGTTCCCTTTACATATACGTTTCCGCCGCCGGCTTTCTCGGCTGCGCTGATAGCGGATACCAGGGCGGAATAACTGGTGACAATTGTTCCGTCAGAAGGGTCGGCGGAGCTGCCCGAACTGCCTGAACTGCTTGAACTGCCAGGCGCCGAAGTGGACTCGAAAATCCAAAGCTGACAGCTGTTTGCATAATAGGTCCATTGGCAGACATTTGCGCCGTCGGAGGTGCTGAAATCATAGACGTCGAGGGCTTTGGTGTCGGCACTCGGCTTTGTGAGGATGCCGTAGTATCCGCTGTCGGTCAGGACAGCCTTGAACTGCTGGGGATCGAGACCGTTTGCAGACCAGAGCTGAATGTTGGTTCCGTCGCTGTCGATGCCGTTATAGACATCCAGCATGTAACCGCTTCCATTTTTGAGCGTAAAATAGCCGTCCCCCTGGTTGGAGAGATACCATTTCTGACCGGCAACACCGGTTCCGGTGCCCTGCTCCACATTTGCGCCGTCATAGCCATTGTTGTCTGCCACCTGCAGATACTTCTGGCTGTTGATATTTTTGATATAATACCAGCCGTCGCTCAACGTGGCATAAGAATTGACGGTTGTCGAGCTGCTTGAACTGCTTGAACTGTCGGAAGAGGAAGCCTCGTCAATTTGAATTTTATAGAGGTTGATGCCGCTTCCGGAGGAATAGAGATACAGAGAGCCGGCAGAACCGGTATAGTGATAGGTCTGGAGTGACGCAGTGGTTCCCGCACTCAGTGTTGTAAGTTTCGTGCCGTTCGAGTCGGCGACAATGAGCGAGCGTGCGCTGCTTCCGGAACTTTTTAAAATTACTTTTAGGACGGTATCTCCTGAGACCGGAATCTTGACGCTGCGGCTGGTCGTGCTGCCGGAGCCGCCGAGAGCCAGACAATAAGGGTACTCTGTGCCGTCGACAGTCTGGGAATCAGCGCTGACGGTCATGGTTTTAGCGCTTGTCGCAATCAGAGTCAGACCGTCCACAGTGACAGTGGACGAGATGGTTCCGAGACTTTTGAAACTGCTGTTCTTGAAATTCCAGGATGTGGAAGCGGCATGGAGCGTCGCCGTACTTCCGGAAAAACTTGAGATCAGGCAGAATATAACTGCCAAAAACAGTGATAAAATTTTTTTTGCATTTTTTTGCATTGACATAGTGTCCTCCTTTTATAGGGTGAAAAGTATTGCAGCAAACGCTGCTGGAATAAAATGCACAAGAAAAGGATAAACGAAGCGGTTTGTATTGTCAATAATGCTTTAAAATATTTTAAAAAAAGATAAAATAAATCAATTTTGATTGAAATATGAATAAAAACGAACAGGAATAAATCCGGTAAATTGTGCATAAGTGCGCAAAATGAGGGGTGGAAAAAGAAAACCATGTGCAAAAGAACAAAAAATTACGAAACAAGTATATTTATGCAGAAAAAAGTGGTAAAATAGGTGAAAACAGGACGTTATAATTCGTTCAATCCGCAAGTCGTTATGAAAATTTGCAGGCAGTTTTCAAGAGAAAATTGAGAACTAAAGCATTAGGGGAGGAGTATGCGATGCAGATTGAGAAAAATAGGGAAATTGAAAAAAGAAGGACAGAGTGCGTCTTTTTATTGATGTACACTATCCTTGCGGTGTTGCTTTTGCTGAATGCGCTTGCCGACAGAAGCATGAAGGAGGCGGCAATCTGGGTGCTGCCGGAGCTGTTGTTTTGCTGGGGCATCTATCTGTTCCATTATCAGAATGGGCAGATTCGCTCTGTGCTGATGACAGTTGCGATATTGGTTTCCTTCTTCTGGTATGGGTCAAATGCGCAGAGCGCTTACGTTTTAATGCCGGTGTTTACCATCGTACTTTTGATGATTGGACTGTTTCAGGTGCAGGGGCTTTTGCTGCTCTGGACAGTGGGAACCGCGCTGCTGCTGGCATACCGCATTGTGATTGGCAATGAACATGGAACCTGGAGCACGATGGGTGTCGTGCAGTTTATTTCCGAGGTTGTGTTCCTGCTGCTCATTCTGGGACTCGAATATGCGACAATGCGCAAAAAACAGCTTGGGAGCAGACAGTTGAGGGACGCAGTCAGTGCGTTAAAGAGGAACGAGCACGAGCAGGATGAATTTATGGCGAACGTGTCACATGAGATCAGGACGCCGCTCAACACCATCTGTGGGATGAGCGAGCTGATCCTGAGTGAGGAACTTCCGAAAAAAGTGCGGGAGGAAGTGCTCGATGTGCTTATCGCGGGAAGAAATCTGCAGGGGATTGTCAATAATGTGCTGGATTATTCGGAGCTTCAGACCGGAAAAATTGGTCTGACGGAGTCCGCATACAATTTTTCCTCCGTGCTGAATGATGTGGTGAGCATTGCGATGGCTTACAATGATGAAAAGAAATTGGAATTTATCGTCGACTGTGACGCGAATATTCCCTACATCATGGTGGGGGACAGCGACAAGCTGGGTCGCGCGATATCCGGGATTGTGAACAATGCAATCAAGTTCACAGAGCAGGGCTGCGTTATTTTGAAGGTAAGGTCAAGAAAAGAAAAATACGGGGTCAATCTGTGCATCACGATTAAGGATACTGGAATCGGGATGGATGGAGGGACAATCGAGGAGCTGTTCGACAATTTCAACCGTGTGAATACGAAGAAAGACTTTGGCCGGAAAGGAATCGGTCTCGGGCTTGCCATCGCAAAAAACCTTGTCGAGTTGATGAATGGATTTTTGATGGTGGAGAGCGTTCCGGGGAAAGGGAGCGAATTTCGCATTGTTGTGCCGCAGAAAGTACAGGATGACAGTCCGATGGCGACGCTTAACGAGAGGGAGAATATCCAGATTGCAGCCTATATCAATCAGGAGAAATTTGGGTTTCAGGAGATTCGTGACAGCTATAATGAGTCCATCGAGAACATGGTGAAATCCTTAGATGTACCGCTGGTGTTCTGCCGCAGTTTCCTTGAGATGAAGAAATGTGTGGAAAAAGAGCAGCTGACCCATCTGTTTTTGACGATGGATGAATACCGTGAGAATCCGGAGTATTTTCGAATGCTGTCGTACCGGATGTCGGTCATTCTCGTGCTTGAGAGGGGGGAGAATGGAGCGGAATCCGGAGATTTCTTCTATATTTATAAGCCGTTTTCGGTGCTGTCTGTGGCGGCGGCACTCAACGGTCAGAGGCTGGCACAGTGTGTTGAGGCAGGGCATTGGCAGAACCAGCGTTTTATCATACCGGAGGCAAAGATTTTAGTTGTCGACGACAACAGAATGAACCTGAAAGTTGTAGAAGCGCTGCTCCGCCCGTATCAGGCGAGAGTCTATACGGCTTCGAGCGGCAAGGAGGCGCTCCTGCTCATCGGCAGAATGAAATTTGACATCATCTTTTTAGACCATATGATGCCGGAGATGGATGGTGTCGAGACACTGCACGAGATTCGGAAAAAACCGGGAGAGTATTATTCCAGGATACCGGTTGTCTGCCTGACGGCAAATGTGGTCGGAGGGGCAAGAGAGATGCTGATGGAGGAGGGATTTGACGATTATTTGGCGAAACCGGTCGAACTGTCCGGGTTAGAGCGCATTCTGAAGAATTATATTCCGAAGGAGAAGCGGGTTCTTGAAGCGGCGGTGCAGCAGGCAGAGTCGGAGACGACAACAGGGAACGCAGAGCCAAAAGTGTCTCTGATTAACCGCGAAGTTGGAATTACAAATATAGGTGGAAATGAGCAGGATTACCGCGAGATTGTGAAGACATTTTATGAGATTGGTGCCGAAAAACAGCGGGAGCTGAAGGACGCATATGAGAGGGAAGACTGGAACAATTACGCTATTTTTGTCCATGCGTTAAAGAGCACGGCACTCAGTATCGGGGCGGAGAAGTTGTCTGAACTTGCGAAGTATCAGGAAGTCGCGGCGAAGGTCCGCGATGTGAATGTGGTGCGACGCGGATTTGAAGGGATGATGGAACACTATCGCGAAGTGCTTGAGGAGATACAGGAAAGCCCGGAATTTGGCATCGAACCGTTGAAAAAGGAAAAACTCTGGGAGATTACACCGTCGGCTCTCAGCGAGAAACTCGGAAGACTGCATGCGATGCTGCACATGTGCGACGCGGAAGCGGCGAAGCAAGCAATCGATGAACTCGCAGAGTACAGCTGCGGCGGGAGAACATTCGGCGATGAATTGGAGGCTATGCGCAAGGAGGTCGAATGTGGCGCATATGAAAAAGCAGAAAATTGGGTGGAAATTCTGAGAGAAAGGGTGGGGAATTAAATGATTGATAAGCTGAAAAAGTTTTATTACAAATTTATGAACCACGATCTTCCACTGAAAAAGCGTCTGTTCAATCTGATTTTTTCAGCTGCATTTGCAGTTTCAGTTGGAGGCGTTATCGGTTCGATTGCAACAGGGACGGATATCGTGGGAATTTTGGTCATCGCGCTGATTGCGCTTTTGATATTCGTCTGTCTTGTCATTGCAAACAGGTTCAACCGGTTCACGGAGTGTGCGGCGGTCATTGCCGTGTTTGTAAACCTTCTGCTGCTCCCGATTGTCTTTTTCTGGAGCGGCGGGATTGAGAGCGGGATGAATATCTGGTTCGTGGCGGGGATTGTATATCTGTTTCTCATGCTGGAGGGAAGAATATTTTACATTCTCACCGGATTGTCCGTTTTAAGTTTTTCCATGTGCTACCTCGTATCGTACCGGCATCCGGAATATGTGCATTATCTGATTAACCGCAGGGATCAGTTTTTAGATACCTATGTCACAATGATGATGATTGCCATTATGCTCGGAGTGCTGCTGAAATTCCAGAACATGATCTACCGTGAGGAGAGGGAGACAATCCGCAGACAGCAGATTGCACTTGAGGAAGCAAACGAGACAAAGAGCCGTTTTTTAGCGAACATGAGCCATGAGATTCGGACGCCGATCAATACAATCATCGGTTTGAACGAGATGAATCTGCGGGAGGAGATTTCCGCTGAGGTGGAGGAGAACTGCGTCAATATCCAGCGGGCAAGCAAGATTCTGCTGTCTCTGATCAATGATATCTTAGACCTGTCTAAGATTGAGTCCGGAAAGATGGAGATTATTGAGCGTCAGTACGAGACAGGTGCGATGCTGAGCGAATTGGTAAACTTTCACTGGATACGCGCCCATGAAAAAAATCTGGAATTTTTGCTGGACATCTCGCCGGATATCCCGTCTATGCTGTACGGAGACGACATGAGAATCCGTCAGGTATTGACTAATTTAATTACAAATGCAATTAAATATACGAGAAAGGGAAGCGTGACGCTCCATGTGAGCTGTGAGCGGATTGGAAATAACAAAGTACGACTCAAGTACGCCGTGACGGACACCGGGATTGGAATCCGCAAGGAGAATATTCAATATCTGTTTGATTCCTTTAAGAGGGTGGATGAAAAAACAAATCTGGCGATAGAGGGGACCGGACTCGGGCTGTCAATCAGTCATCAGCTTGTGAACCTGATGGGCGGTCAGCTCACGGTGGACAGTGTCTACCAGAGGGGCTCCACTTTTACGGTAATCCTCGAACAGAGAATTGTTCACGATATACCGATGGGAGACATGGAGCATTTCATGAGAAAGAGCGGCGCCGGAAGGCATGTCTATCACCAGAGTTTTGAGGCGCCGGAGGGAAGAGTCTTAGTCGTCGACGACAACGAGATGAACCGTATGGTCGCCGTGAAGCTGCTGCGCGCCACAAAGCTGAAAGTAGATACCGCGGCGAGCGGAGCGGAATGCTTGAAGATGACAAAAGAGCATTTTTACCACATCATTTTTATGGATCATATGATGCCGCAGATGGACGGAATCGAGACGCTGAAGAACCTGCGGAGGCAGGAGAACGGTCTGTGCAGGGAGAGTATTGTCGTAGCGCTGACTGCAAACGCAATCTCCGGCGCAGATAAAGTGTACGAGAGAAACGGATTTGACGGCTATCTTGTGAAGCCGATCAACAGCATTCTCCTCGAGGCGATGATTTTAAAATTTTTGCCGGAGGATATCGTAAAATACGTCAATACCGGGGAGATTCCGGGCAGAGAACCGGAAGTGCGCGAGGTTGCAAAGAAGAAACGCCTCCATATCACAACGGAGAGTGTCTGCGATCTGCCGGAGGAATTTGTGCGGAGGTATGACATCGGGCTCATCAATTATTACGTGCTCTTAGAGGGCGGAAAATTCAAGGACGAAATAGAGATTTCAAGCAGAAACCTTTTGGAATATCTTGAACAGAAGAAGCGGGCGGTCTCATCCGCGCCTTCCGTGGAGGAGTACGAGACATTTTTTGCAGATGCGCTCGACCATTCCCAGCAGGTCATTCATATCAGCATGGGAAAAGAAGCAGGCCTCGGATTTGCGAGGGCACAGAAGGCGTCGCGGGGATTCGATAACGTCATTGTGGTAGACTCGGGACAGCTTTCGAGCGGAATGGGAATGTTGGCGTTGCTTGCAGCGAATCTGGCGGAACAGGGTGTGGAGACAGATGAGATTCTGCGCAGGATAGAGAGCGCGAAGAAAAGAATTTCAACTACGTTTGTATCACAAGATTTGGATTATATGCTGCGCGGAGACAGAATCAATAAGAATTTCAAACGCTTCTGTGATTTCTTCGGATTTCATCCGATGTTTATGATGAAAAAGAGCTGTATTGTGTGCAGAACAATCCTGAGTGGAGACGGGGACAGACTGTATCGAAATTATGTGAGAAGACAGATGAAGGGCAGGAAACATATCGATCACACCATCCTGTTTGTGACTTATGCAGGATGCACGAAGAGCCAGCGCCGCAAACTGATTGCGGAGGTGGAAAAACATCAGAAGTTTGACACAATCATTGAACAGCCGGTGTCTGCTGCAATCTGCTGTAATGGCGGCCCCGGAGCGTTTGGAATCCATTTTATCACAGAGGAGAAAGAGACAGAATTGTAAGTGCACTGCCATGTATAGGCAATCCATGCCGGTGGCATACTGTCTGTGTGTCGATTGACACAGGGATTGAGACAGGAGGAAGACATGGATACGATTGATTTACTGAGAGAATGCAATGCCGGGATTAAGATGGGAATCGCCTCCTTAGATGATGTGATGGATCATGTGCAGGACAGCACACTGCGGCGCTATCTGCAGGAGAGCAGGGAGACACACAGCAGGCTTGGGCAGACGACACATGAATATCTGGCGGAGTACGGCGAAGAGAGCAAGGAGCCTGCGGTCATGGCGAAAGTGATGTCCTGGGTGAAGACGAATGTCAAACTTGAGGGCGAGGAAAGCGACCGCACGGTGGCAGACCTCATCACCGACGGGTGCAATATGGGGATAAAATCTCTATACCGCTATCTGCATCAGTATCCGGCGGCGGAGGAAAAAGTCAAAGGTCTGGTGGAGGATGCCATCGCGGCGGAGCAGACGCTGGTGGAAAAGATGCGCGAGTATCTGTAATTTGGTAACAGTTCAGCCATAGCCCATGCAGTGTGTGAATCATGCTTGCATGAACGAACACACGGAATGAGGCTATGAGCGGAGCGCCCATTTATGAGCAAAGTTAGCAGCGAAGCTGTGGGAAAGCACCGAAGGTGCCTTTGCGAATGGCGCGAGCTGAACTGTTACATAATTTGTACTACCAAAAAGAAGAGAGGTACGCTATAATTGACAAAGGGCATCGCGAAGTCGCTGAGGATGCCCTTTTCAAATACCGTCCGGCAGGCGGAGCTTGCCGGGGAGTACAGGGAGGATAGCAGAATGGAACTTTGGGACATTTATAATGAGAAAAAAGAGAGAACCGGTCGGACGATGAAGCGCAACGACTGGTGTTTGAAGGACGGGGAATATCACTTGACCGTGCTCGGCGTCATTATGCATAAGGACGGCAGATTTTATATTACAAAGCGGGTCATGACAAAAGCGTGGGCACCCGGCTGGTGGGAGGTCTCCGGCGGAGCGGCACAGGCGGGCGAGGATTCCGCGGATGCGGTAATCCGCGAGGTCAGAGAGGAGACAGGACTCGACGTCTCGGAATGGGACGGCGGCTATCTTTTTACATATAAGAGGGAGAACCCGGGCGAGGGGGACAACTACTTTGTCGATGTCTACCGGTTTGTCGGGGATTTTACAGAGGATGACGTGCATTTGCAGGAGGAGGAGACGGCAGGAGGACGCTTTGCGACCAAAGAGGAGATTAAGGCGCTCGCCGAACAGGGAATCTTTCTCCACTACGACAGCATTAAGAAAGCGTTTGAGGTATGATTCCGTTTGCAATCTTAAGTGGAAAACTCATCTGTGCCGACAGCACTCTGCCCGTTTCTGACGGGGTAGAGATTCGCGTTCTCAATCTGTGGGATAAGGGATTTACCTTCCGGCTTGCGAAGGATAGCTTGGCGGAAAAGACAATTTCCGGAGCGTTTTCTAACAGTCTGTCGGCGGAAAACGGCTTGCCGGAGGAGTGGGCTATTGTGCTCCACTTTTATCACAGGAATTTGTCCGCAGATTCTTCGGGAGAGTGCACCTGTGGAGGTGACACTCTCCCGAAGAACGGCTGGGGGGAGAGCGTCCTGCAAAGAAACGGCTATGAGGAGATTGTTCTGAGGGAGTTTTCCATGTCGCAGGATTACGCGGATACAAAGAACGAAAATTGTAGTTATTACCGTGTGGAGACGGAGGATGGGAATTTCCGGCGAAATGCCCGGCTGCTGATGCAGGAATATACGAGATATATCCGCCTGAAGACAGAGGAGAGCGACGCGGTCCTGTCGCGGGAGTTAGTCGGTTATCCGGCAGAGAAGGATGAAATCTTTCCGACGGATTTTGGGTCGCAGAAGAGAGGGCTTCTCGCGGAGGCTGTAAGAAGCGCGTCGGCGTTGAAATATGGGCAAGAGGGGACGAAAGCCGCAAAAAGTGCGTCAGCGTGGGAGCGCGGCTTTGAGCTGGCGATTGGCATCGACCGCCCGGAACTCTGCAAGAAGTTTCTGGAGAAGCCGCTGGAAGAATTTATAGAACAATACTGGATGGAACAGGGCCTGAGGGGGCATCCGCTGACCGGACATAAGGTTGGGATGCTGTATTTCGGAAATCAGTTCTGTCCTTTTCTTTTTCCGTGGGAGCAGATTGTATCCCTGTTGGAGCGGGCATATAGGAGTGAAACGGTTCCGGTAGTTGTATTTTCCTATATGAGTGAGGGGAGGATTGATGTTGTAAAAAAGTGCCTCTCTAAGCTGGCGGACTGGTGCAGACGCAGGGAGACTTCCCTGGAACTGGTGGTGAACGACTGGGGAATGGCAGCGCTGGTGCGAAAGGAGGGCTATTCGTGTTTTCGCCTGACACAGGGCGTGCTCTTGCAGAAGCGCAAGAAGGATGTGCGCCTCCCGTATCAAAAAGGAGACGGCCGGGAGAGTCTGCGGGAGCCCGCGGGGGATGCGCCGTTTTACCGGGAATATTTAAAACAGCGGTATGGCATGGAGCGGATATCCGTCGAGGCGTGCGGCTATTCTTATCGTATCGGAGCAAAGAAGGCCTGCCTTCACCTGCCATTTTACCAGATGAATACAGCGGAGCACTGTACGCTCTATGCCGCCTGTGCGAACGGGGCGAGGGGACGGCAGAGCCCCGTCGAACATTGTCCGGAGTATTGCAGGGACAGCGTTTTTTTATATCCGAAGCATCTTCAGATGGTTGGACGTTACAATTCGCTGTTTGGATATGATGAGAGGATTTTGGCGGATGGCTCCTATCTCGAAGAATTTTTAGAGCAGGGCGTCGACCGCATCGTGATGGAATTGTTGTGACGGGGAAAGAGCGGTAACAGTGCTGCCAGATTGGGAGGAGAAATGAAAATTGTAGTTGGAATAGGCTCCATCGATGAATATGAGGCATATAAGAGAGCGGGGGCGGACGAGTTCTACTGCGGCTATGTGCCGGAGAGCTGGGCACTAAAATACGGGACACTTCAGGCACTAAACCGCAGGGAGGTGCGCTACTACAATGTGCAGATTGGCTCAGAAAGTGAGCTGGAGATTCTATACAAAATGGTGGAGCGGAAAGGAGCGCCGGTCGCAGTCACGTTCAATTCCCTCTCCTACACGGGGGAGCAGTACCCGCAGATTGCAGACATCATGGAGCGCTGCCGCCGTGCGGGGTTTACTTCCTTTATTGTTGCAGACCCGGCGCTTCTTGTTTATCTGAAGGAGCATGCCATGAAAAACATCAGACTCCATATCAGCGGGGAACTCGGCGAGGTCAATCATTACATGGTGGAGGAGATGCGTGCGCTCGGAGCAAAGCGGATTATTTTTCACCGGAAAAATACGCTCGCAGACATGCGACGAATCATCGAAAAAGAGCGGAGCCTCCATCCGGAGGAACCGCTCGAGTATGAGGCGTTTGCGATGAATGAGATGTGCCATTACAATGGGGCGTACTGCAATTCCCTGCACTGCGATGAACTGCCGCATATGTGCCACATACCGTACCGGCTCGGCAGGCTTGACGCCACAGCAGAGCCGGAACTTCCAGATGGAAACTGTGACAGGGGAGCGTGTGGTCAAACGGGATTCATAGACCCGGAGGAGGAGCGCTGCATTCCCGGGATGACCGGCTGCGGACTGTGTGCACTTTATCAGATGCGCGCTGCCGGTGTCACCCATCTGAAGGTGGTGAGCCGGGGAAACTACATTGACGATACGATTGAGGATATCAGAGCGCTGCGGCAGGCTCTTGCCATCCTGGAGGAGACTGCATCCGAGGAGGCGTATATCGCCCTGATGAAGCGTGAGATTTTTGGCGGAAAGTGCAGCGGGAACTGCTACTATTTCGTGCAGTGCGGGTGAGGGACAGATATCGTAGGTGATTCGGTCGGGATTATCCGAAAGAAGATGCAGAGAGAAAAAGGAAAGCACAGAATTTACAACACGGAGGAAAAATATGCCAAACAAAAATAATGATACTTTGACACTGGATGAACAGGTTTTGAGTGGATTGACCGAATACTTTATGGGAGGCGATGTGGCTGGAGCGATAAAAGTCATGGGGGAATATCCCGAATTACATACACTTCGCGAGAAGTATGTGGATATATTTGAACGTGAGCACTATATCCGATATAACATTCCCGACAATCTGAATGCGATATTGCTGGCTTATCAGCAATACTACCGGGATGTTTTCTATTTGGGAATGGAGGCTGGCGAAGCGGAACGCAATCTCTTTTTGAGACTGCAAAAGGGATTAAACATTCCGGAGGGGGATGAGGATTCCCTGGTCGAGGCGATGGAATCCGCATTTACTGGAGCGGGATACCATGTTCTCTGTGGGAAAACCAATGGCTATTACGGTCCCTATGTGTGGAAAAATACCGTTCCCACAACCTACACAGTGGAATTGACAGACACGACCTGCCAATACACCGTCAACATTCTGAAAGGTTTTATATCACGAAGCTGGATGGATTATGTGACTTTTGGCAAACACGGTACGGGCGGATGGGCTTCGCCGGACGGCACCATCAACTGTGTAGAGACTGCTTATGATTTTGAAAGTGAGGCGTTTAAGGTGTCACTGCTCAAGCACGAGGCACAGCATGTGGAGGATATGAAACGCTGGCCGGAGATTGAGTCATGGGAACTGGAATATCGGGCAAAGCTGGTGGAACTCATTTTTACAGAGCACACCAATCTTTTGCCAAAATTCATAGGTCAGGCAGACAGCAGCCGGACGGATGACAGCCACGCTGTCGCTGCCTGCCGAATTGCCGGGGAGTTGGGCAATTATGCTGACATGGACAATTCTGTAATCCGGGAAAAAGCAGCGGAATTGTTTGCGCGCAGCAGTGCAGAGATGGAAAGGAAGTATTTGTAGGGGGCATTTAGAATTTGGCGAGGGGGTAGTATGGACAAGAGAAAGCATTGGGGAATATGATTATTTTTAGCACTTTTATATCTGTTGAATCAGATAATCAGGCAAATTTCAATCTTGTATAGAGATTGAAAACAAGTAAGAATTAGACCTTAGGAGGAATTATGATATGAAAAAGAGTTGTCTTTTATTGATTATGGTATTGTGTATGTTTACGATTGGATGTAGTAACAAATTTGCAGAAAATGAATATGATTCTGTGGAAAAAATAATAGAGAGCGATGACAGATATGCGAAAGAAGGTTCAGTTTTTAATCCTATTGACGGAGGATATTCGCTTAGCGTTTCAAAGTTTGATGGTCGACAGACATTATGGACAGATACTTTGGAAGAAAGCCAAAACGTTGAAATAGACTTTTCGTTTGTCCTTACAAAAGGACAAGCAAAAATTGTGCATATTGACGCAGACGGGAACGTTACAACACTGATTGAGTGTACACCTGAAACTTCTACAGACGGATATGTAACAGAAACAGTATCTATGCCAAGTGGAGAGAACAGATTAAAAATTGTTGGATTTGATTGTGAAAATATTGATTTAGAAATGCTTTTTTCCATATCCCAATAATGAATGGTGACTGGCATATCAGATGTATATTAACTTGCGATTCTCGGTTTTACGGGAAGTTTGAAAGCAACAAATGTTTTATAGTGATAAAAGAGCCGCCAAACGAAAATGGGGGATTGACGGGTAAAATTTTTCATACCTTATAAACATCTAAATTTGTACTGCGTAAACCCTGTTAGTGTTTACAGTTCTAATGAGGTGCAGTTTATTCCGTTTTATATGAAAATGCCAATCCCAAAGCTAAATTGAATGAATTATTTGAGCGTAGTCTTAAAAACGAATTTTAGTCAGTAAATTTTTGTTTGATTTCGTATTGAACAGGAGTTTTGAAATTAATTCTTCATAATGAAAAAATCGGAAAATCGAAAAAATTATCAATCCGGCAAAATAGTTCATAGAGGTTGATAAAATACAAAATGAGCAGTATAATAAACGCGTAAGATAAAATTCTGATAAAATTCTGATAAGGAGGACGATTATGATACAGATAAGACCAGTTTCTGATTTGAGAAATAAATTTTCGGATATTGAAAAGGCGGTTGACGGAGGAGAACCGGTATATTTAACCAAAAACGGATATGGAGTAATGGTTGTTATGAGTTTAGAAGCATATTCCAGACTTGCTGATGGTGTTGAGGTTGCTTTAGATGAGGCTGACAGATATGCTTTGGAGAATGAAAAGAGATTTACACATGAGGAAGTTTTTTCAAATCTTCGGGGGCGGGTAAATGGCTGATATACAATATAAACTGAGATATTTGCCATTGTTTTACGAAGACCTGGAGCAAAAGGTGGTATATATAGCAGAAACTTTGCAGAATGAAAAAGCAGCAAACGATTTGCTGGATGCAGTTGAGGCTGCAATATTGAAAAGACTACCTGTTGCGGAAGCATTTGAACCATATCGTTCCGCAAAAGAAAGATGGTATACTTATTATCGTATTTATGTGAAAAACTTTGTTGTTTATTATGTTGTAATAGATGATGAGGGAGAGGAAAAGATTATGGAAGTAAGACGTTTTTTATATAACAGGCAGAACGGGGAGCAATTAATATAATATCATTTAGAATTATTTTATTGGAGAAATGAGAAATTTTAAAAGCGCAAATCTGAGCATACGCCAGATTTGCGCTTTGTTAAATTTAAGACCGTTTACATTTGGTTGCAGCTTCTACAAATCCGTGGAACAGAGGATGTGGTCTGTTCGGGCGGGATTTCAATTCCGGATGTGCCTGGGTCGCAATGTACCACGGATGATCCGGAAGCTCTACCATCTCGACGATACGTCCGTCCGGGGAAGTACCGCAGAGTTTCATGCCATGTTCGGTAAGCGTCGAGCGGAAGTCGTTGTTGACCTCGTAACGATGGCGGTGACGCTCATGAATCTCCTCGGAACCGTACACTTCGTAAGCCTTGGAAGTCTTGTCTAAGATACACGGATAAGAGCCGAGCCTCAAAGTTCCTCCGATGTCCTCGACACCGTTCTGATCCGGCATCAGAGCGATGACAGGATGTGTGGTGTTCGGATCTAACTCCACGCTGTGCGCATCGCGGAATCCGCAGACGTTTCTCGCAAATTCAATGATGGCAACCTGCATACCAAGGCAGAGACCGAGGTATGGAATCTTGTTCTCACGGGCGTATTTTGCAGCGAGGATTTTTCCCTCGACGCCGCGGATGCCAAATCCGCCCGGAACTAAGATACCGGATACATCGCCGAGCAGCTCGTCAACGGTATCTGTAGTTAATTCTTCGGAATCGACCCATTTGATATCGACAGTAGCGCGCTCCGCGATTCCGCCGTGCTTTAAAGCTTCTACGACGGAGATGTAGGCATCGTGCAGAGCGATGTACTTGCCGACAAGGGCAATCTTTACCTCTTTATTCGGATGGCGAAGGGCATCTACCATAGCTTCCCAGTCTTTTAAATCAGGTTCTGGGCAATCTAAATGGAGAGACTCGCATGCGACCTTGGCAAGATGTTCTTTTTCCATCGCCAGAGGTGCCTCATATAAATATTCGACGTCTAAGTTCTGCAGAACGTGATCGTTCGGGACATTACAGAACAGTGCAATCTTGTCCTTCAAGCCCTGATCGAGCGGCTGTTCGGAACGGCACACGATGATATCCGGCTGGATTCCCATTCCCTGAAGCTCCTTGACGCTCGCCTGGGTAGGCTTGGTCTTAAGCTCTCCGGATGCCTTGATGTAAGGGATTAATGTAACGTGAATCAGAATGGCGTTCTCACGTCCGACTTCGTGCTGGAACTGACGAATGGACTCTAAGAAAGGCTGGCTTTCGATATCTCCGACGGTTCCACCGACCTCGATGATGGCAATATGCGTATCCTCCGAGGTGAAGTTGCGGTAAAAACGGCTTTTGATTTCATTGGTAATATGAGGAATGACCTGTACGGTTCCGCCGCCGTAATCGCCGCGGCGCTCCTTTTGCAAAACGGACCAGTATACCTTTCCGGTCGTTACATTTGAATTTTTGGTTAAACTTTCATCGATGAAACGCTCATAATGTCCGAGGTCTAAGTCTGTTTCGGCACCGTCGTCGGTGACAAAAACTTCACCGTGCTGAATCGGGTTCATGGTTCCCGGATCAATGTTGATGTATGGGTCGAATTTCTGCATTGTGACTTTGTAGCCACGGGCTTTTAACAATCTTCCTAAAGAAGCTGCCGTGATACCTTTTCCGAGACCGGAGACAACACCGCCGGTGACAAAGACGTATTTTACAGGCATAGGGATATCCTCCT
>CAZBUW010000046.1:0-23256 GCA_964495195.1 uncultured Roseburia sp. | reverse complement strand
CATTAGGAACCAGAATCGTCGTATTAAAAGACGGTGTTATCATGCAGGTTGATTCTCCTCAGAAATTATACAATGAGCCGAACAACTTATTCGTAGCCGGATTCATCGGATCTCCGCAGATGAACTTCATCGATGCTCAGTGTAAGATTGAGGGTGAGAAAGTTACACTTTCTTTCGAGCGTACAAATGTAGTACTTCCACCTGCAAAAGCTAAGAAGTTAATCGAGGGCGGATACAACGGAAAGACTGTTGTTATGGGTATCAGACCGGAAGATATCGATGATTCCCAGATTGCAATCGAGACACATCAGGACAGCGTTGTTGAGACAGATGTAACGGGATACGAGTTGTTAGGTTCCGAAGTATTGTTATACTACAACATCGCCGGAACAGCTATGACAGCAAAAGTTGATTCCAGAACACCTGCACGTTTAGGTGATCATATCAAATTAGCAATCGATACAGAGAAGATTCATGTATTTGATAAAGAAACTGAATTGACAATTACAAACTAATTCGTTAAAATAGAATAGGTTTCAATAAAAATTTTAAACAGGGTGTACGCGATACACCCTGTTTTTCTAATGGAGTGATATCATGATTTCAAATCACAAAATTCAGTCGGCGTTAGAGGAGATCAGAGACATCTCACACATTGAGCTGGCACTTTATACAGAAAAGGGAAAACAGGTGGCTGCGACCTTTCAACCGCAGGAAGATATGGAGGCTGCGGTGACCTCCTTTGCGACATCGATGGCGGAGAGCCAGATGCTGTCGAACTGTCATTTTTTTAAGGTGGTTGTAGACGGGGAGGTGGAGTATATTCTCCTGACGAAGGCGACCACCGAAGACGCTTATATGATAGGAAAATTAGCGGTCTGTCAGATTCGCAACATGGTGGCGATGCACATGGAACAGTTTGACCGCAACAGTTTCATGCAGAATATTTTACTTGGAAATATGCTTGTAGTTGATATGTATAACAAAGCGCAGAAGCTTCATATCGAGCAGACGGAGCGTGTGGTTTTTGTGATTGACATCGGTGGAAAAAAGGATACGACTGTCATGGAGATGGTCAAGAATTTCTTTGTGAATAAGACGAAAGATTTTGTGACAGAATTAGACGAGCAGAGCATTATTTTAGTGAAGGATACGAGAGAGCTCAAGACAGAAAAAGATATGGAGCAGCTCGCAGAGACGATGGTGGACAACCTTCATGCGGAGGCGATGGTGAAAGTCAGAGTCGGCTACGGAAACAGAGTCGTCAATCTGCAGGATATTGCAAAGTCTTATCAGGAGGCGAAGATGGCGCTCGAGGTAGGACACATTTTCTATGCGGAGAAAGAGGTGATTTCTTACGGAAACCTCGGAATCGGAAGATTGATTTATCAGCTTCCGATGAGTCTGTGTGAGATGTTTATTCAGGAGGTATTCGGAGACGAAGTTCCGGATATTTTTAACGAGGAGACATTGACGACGATTCAGAAATTCTTTGAAAATAATTTGAACATTTCAGAGACGGCGCGTCAGCTGTATGTTCATAGAAATACGTTGGTCTACCGCTTAGAGCGGTTAGAGAAAACAATCGGTCTTGACATTCGTCATTTTGACGATGCCATGACATTTAAAATTGCGATGATGGTTCTTGATCACATGAGATATCAGAATCATGGTCAGGAATAAGGAAGGGTTAGAAAAATGGCAAAAAAGGCAGCTTACGATGAACATAGTATAGCGGTGTTAGAAGGGTTAGAGGCAGTCCGGAAGAGACCGGGAATGTACATTGGAAGTGTTTCGAGAAAAGGATTGAACCATTTGATCTATGAGATTGTGGACAATGCGGTGGACGAGCATTTAGCGGGGGCATGTGACACAATCCATGTGACGTTAGAGGCTGACGGTTCCTGTACCGTGGAGGACAATGGGCGAGGCGTGCCGGTCGGTATGCACGCGAAGGGTGTCTCCGCGGCGCGTATCGTCTACACGACGCTTCACGCAGGCGGGAAATTTGATGATTCCGCCTACAAGACGAGCGGCGGACTTCACGGCGTGGGTTCCTCTGTCGTAAACGCGTTGTCGACTTATATGGACGTGGAGATCAGCAGGGAGGGATTTGTACACCATGACCGTTATGAGCGCGGAATCCCGACGGTGGAATTAGAGAACGGTCTGCTCCCTAAGATTGGCAGGACGAAAAAGACCGGGACGAAGGTTAATTTCCTCCCGGACCCGGAAATTTTTGAGAAGACCCGTTTTAAGGGGGATGAGGTAAAGAGCCGTATGCATGAGACGGCCTACTTAAATCCGGATCTTACCATCATCTACGAGGACCGCAGAGGCGAAGAGATTGAACATATCGTGTATCATGAGGAGGAAGGAATCAAAGGCTTTGTCAAGGACCTCAACAGAAATACGGAAGTTCTTCATGATGTGATTTATTTCAAGGGGGAGGCAGAGGGCATCACGGTTGAGGCTGCCTTTCAGTATACCAACGAATTCCATGAGAATATTTTGGGATTTTGCAACAATATTTTTAACGCGGAGGGCGGAACCCACATTACCGGTTTCAAAACTGTATTTACAACTGTAATTAACTCGTATGCGAGAGAGTTGGGAATCCTGAAGGAAAAAGATGCGAACTTTACCGGAGCGGATGTGAGAAACGGCATGACGGCGGTGGTCTCCATCAAGCACCCGGACCCGCGTTTTGAGGGTCAGACAAAGACGAAGCTTGACAATCAGGATGCGTCCCGCGTCACTGCAAAAGTGACGGGAGATGAGATTCAGCTCTATTTTGATAAGAACTTAGAGATTTTAAAGACAGTCATCTCCTGTGCGGAGAAGGCAGCTAAGATTCGCAAGACGGAGGAGAAGGCGAAGACGAACCTCCTGACAAAGCAGAAGTTCTCGTTTGATTCTAACGGAAAACTGGCAAACTGTGAGAGCAGAGACGCCTCCATCTGTGAGATTTTTATCGTCGAGGGAGATTCTGCGGGAGGCTCGGCAAAGACGGCGCGCGACCGAAGCTTTCAGGCCATCCTGCCAATCCGTGGTAAGATATTGAACGTCGAGAAGGCAAGTATCGACAAGGTGCTTGCAAACGCAGAGATTAAGACGATGATCAATGCGTTCGGCTGTGGATTTTCGGAAGGATACGGCAACGATTTCGACATCACAAAACTCCGCTATGACAAGATTATCATCATGGCCGATGCCGATGTCGACGGAGCGCATATCTCCACTCTGCTTTTGACGCTGTTTTATCGGTTCATGCCGGAACTTATCTACGAGGGGCATGTCTATGTGGCTATGCCGCCTCTGTACAAGGCGATTCCAAGCAAGGGCGAGGAAGAGTACCTCTATGACGATGAGGCTCTTGAGCGCTATCGGAAGAGCCACAAGGGAAGCTTTACCCTGCAGCGATACAAAGGTCTCGGTGAGATGGACGCTGACCAGTTGTGGGAGACAACCCTGAACCCTGAGACACGCATCTTAAAGAGGATTGAAATTGAGGACGGCCGCATGGCTTCCGACGTGACAGAGATGCTGATGGGGACGGATGTCCCGCCGCGAAAAGCATTTATTTATGAGCACGCGCAGGATGCGGAGTTAGACGTATAGCTGTAAGCAGAATAGAAGATAAGAGGAAGGTTAGAAATAAATGAGACAGGAAGAACAGATTATTCAGACTGAATATTCTGAATTGATGCAGAAATCCTATATTGATTATGCCATGAGCGTCATTATCGCGAGAGCACTTCCGGATGTCAGGGACGGATTAAAGCCGGTACAGAGACGTACCCTCTATGATATGCATGAACTTGGAATCCGCTACGATAAGCCATATCGTAAGAGCGCGCGTATCGTCGGCGATACCATGGGTAAATATCACCCGCATGGGGACAGCTCTATCTACGGTTCTTTAGTCGTGATGGCGCAGGATTTTAAAATGGGGATGCCCCTTGTCGACGGACATGGAAACTTTGGCTCCATCGAGGGAGATGGCGCCGCTGCCATGCGTTACACGGAGGCAAGGCTGCAGAAAATCACACAGGAGGCATATCTTGCAGACCTGGATAAAAACGTGATTGATTTTATGCCAAACTTCGATGAGACGGAGAAAGAGCCGGTCGTTCTGCCGGTCAAAGTGCCGAATCTTTTGATTAACGGTGCGGAGGGAATCGCGGTCGGAATGGCGACAAGCATCCCGACGCACAACTTCGGCGAAGTCATCGACGGTGTGATTGCCTACATGAAAAACCCGGATATCAACACGGCACAGATGATGGAATTCATTCCGGGTCCGGATTTTCCGACCGGAGGAATCGTGGCAAACAAAGATGAACTTTTGACCATCTACTCGACCGGTGTCGGCAAGATTAAAATTCGCGGCAAAGTGGAGGTCGAGAAGGCAAAAGGCGGAAAAGAGCGCCTTGTCATCACCGAGATTCCATACACGATGATCGGTGCCAACATCGGAAAATTTTTAAACGATGTTTATAGTCTGGTTGAGACAAAAAAGACGAATGACATTGTGGATATTACGAACCAGTCCTCTAAAGAGGGGATTCGCATTGTCCTTGAACTGCGCAGGGGAGCGGATGTGGAGAACTTAAAGAATCTGCTCTACAAGAAGACGAAGCTTGAGGATACGTTCGGCGTCAATATGCTCGCGGTTGCGGACGGGAGACCGGAGACCATGGGATTGGTGCCGATTATCCGCCATCATGTGAACTTTCAGTATGAGATTGCCACCCGCAAATACAAGACGCTCCTCGCGAAAGAACTTGAGAAGAAAGAGATTCAGGAAGGTCTTATCAAGGCGTGTGATGTCATAGACCTGATTATTGAGATTCTCCGCGGAAGCCGGAATGTCAAGGAGGCGAAAGAGTGTCTTGTGAACGGAGAGACGGGGGAGATTAAGTTTAAGTCTGCCCAGTCGAAGAAAGATGCGGCAAAACTTTGTTTTACCGAGAAGCAGGCGAGTGCCATTTTGGAGATGCGCCTCTATAAATTGATTGGACTTGAGATTGAGGCGCTGTTGAAAGAGCACGAGGAGACGCTGAAAAATATTGCCGATTACGAGGACATTTTAAACAATCGCGCAGCGATGGCGAAGGTCATCATCAAAGAGCTGCAGGCGTTCAAAAAAGAGTATGCAGCCCCGAGAAAGACAGCCATCGACAATTTGGAGGCAGCCGTCGTCGAGGAGAAAAAGATTGAGGAGATGGATGTCGTATTTTTGATGGACCGCTTCGGCTATGCAAAGACGGTCGATACTGCGGCCTACGAGCGCAACAGGGAGGCGGCGGACAACGAGAACCGCTTTGTAATCGAGTGTAAGAATACGGACAAAATCTGTGTCTTTACGGACAAGGGACAGCTTCATCTGATAAAAGTATTAGATGTCCCGTTTGGAAAATTCCGCGATAAAGGCAAGCCGATCGACAACGTGAGCAACTATGACAGCAGCGCGGAGAGCTTTGTCTATATTGCGGGTTTGAATCAGCTGAAAGACAAGAAAGTGCTGTTTGGCACAAAGTCCGCCATGTTGAAGGTGGTGGACGGAAGTGAATTCGATGTGGCAAAGCGCACGACCGCAGCCACGAAGCTCGGCGAGGGGGACGAGGTGCTTTTTGTACATGCACTCGGCACCGACGAGACAATCATCATGCAGTCGGAGAAGGATATGTTCCTTCGAATTGCGGCGGAGACAATCCCGGAGAAGAAAAAAGGCGCAGTGGGCGTCCGCGGTATGAAACTGTCTGCGGGGGATACCCTGTGCAATATGTACCTTCTCGCAGCGGACGGGGAGCTGAGTATCGAACTCAAGGGAAAAGAGGTTGCACTGAACCGGATTCACATTGCGAACCGCGATACGAAGGGTGTCAAAAAACCATAAGCAGAGGAATGCTTTCCTGCCTGAACGGACGGCGGGGAAGCATTTTTAGCGAGCGGGACTGTATTTGTAAACAGGATTATATTTGTAGAAAAGAAAGAAGAGATCAGTTTGGAGACCTATCAGGAGGCGCGCGCCTACTTAAATCAGGTGAGTAAGACAGGGAGTATCCTTGGGCTTACAAGTATTCAAAATTTAATGAAAGAATTGGGCGATGTACAGGAGAAGCTGCCCATCGTCCATATCGCCGGGACAAACGGAAAGGGTTCCACCGGTGCGTTTATCGGAAGCATCCTGCAGGAGGCGGGATACTCCGTCGGACGCTATACATCGCCGGCAGTTTTTTCCCCCTTGGAGGTCTGGCAGATAAACGGAGAGCCGATTGGTCAGTCGGATTATGTGGCGCTGGCTCAAAAAGTGAAAACTGCCTGCGATAGAATGGTGGAAATGGGCATGGAACATCCAACTATATTTGAAGTTGAGACTGCGATGGCATTCTGCTATTTTTATGAAAAAAAATGTGACTATGTGCTGTTGGAAGTCGGAATGGGCGGCAGGGAGGATGCGACGAATCTGATTCAAAGGCCTCTCTGCTCCGTCATCGCGTCCGTGAGCCGGGATCACATGCAGTTTCTTGGAGAGACGCTCTATGAGATTGCGAGGGCGAAGGCGGGAATCATCAAAAAAGGGTGTCCTGTCGTTGCAGTGAGAGGGCAGGAGGAGGCGATGCGCGCCATCTGCGAGGAGGCAGCGCTACAGGAGGCGCCTCTTGTCATCGCAGAGTGGGAGCAGGCAGATATTTTGAGCCGGACTGCGGACGCAATCCGATTTTCCTATTCCGGGATTGGGGAGTGTGAGATTGCGCTCGCCGGAAGTTATCAGATAAAGAATGCGGTTCTTGCAATCGAGACCGCAAAGCTTCTGTTAAAAGAAAGAATGTCGGAAAGCGAAACGTGTGACTGCATCCGGTCAGGGCTTAAAAAGGCTGTGTGGCAGGGGCGTTTTGAGCGGGTCTGTCTTGAGCCGGAACTCTATCTCGACGGGGCGCACAACGAGGAGGCAGCGCTTCTTTTGAGAGAAACTTTGGAAAACTGTTTTACAAACAGGCGGATTCTTTATATAATAGGGGTGCTTGCAGATAAAGAGCACGATAGGATGCTTGAGATTATGCTGCCGTTAGCGGATCGTGTCTATACGATATCGCCGCACAATCCGCGGGCGCTTGAAGCCAAAAAACTCGCGGAGGAGGCGGCAAAATACCACGGAAACGTGCAGGCGTGCGAGTCGGTGGAGGAGGCGGCAAAATGCGCAAGGGAGGCTTGGACGAGCGGTGACGTTATCGTGGCGTTCGGCTCGCTGTCCTATCTCGGTGAAATGAAATCTGTAATCAGACAATTGGATTGGAAATAAAATAAGATGTACTATGACTTCTGTAGTTGGAAAGGCAAGGTCAGAATATGGATAAAGAAAAAATAGAACAGGGTGTGAGAATGATTCTTGAGGGAATCGGGGAGAACCCGGAGAGAGAGGGGCTTAAGGAGACACCGGACCGGATTGCAAGGATGTACGGAGAAATTTTTGAGGGCATCGGGAAGAATGCGAAAGAACCTCTCTCGAAGACATTTGAGGCGCAGAACAACGAGATGATTCTCGAGCGTGATATCACGTTCTATTCGACCTGTGAGCATCACTTCATGCCTTTTTACGGAAAAGCGCACGTGGCATATGTCCCGGATGGGAAAGTGGTGGGGCTTAGCAAACTCGCAAGAACGGTGGAAATCTATGCAAAGAGGCCGCAGATTCAGGAGCAGCTTACAGCCCAGATTGCAGACGCCATCATGGAATACCTTCAGCCGAAAGGCGTGATGGTCATGCTTGAGGCGGAACACATGTGCATGACCATGCGCGGTGTGAAAAAGCCGGGCAGCAAGACCGTCACCTACACGACAAGAGGTGTGTTTGAGGAAGAAAGAATGCAGCAGAAATTTTTTCAGCTTGTAAAATAGAGGGGACAGTTCAGCCATAGCCCCTGCCGTGTGTGAATCATGCTTGCATGAAAGAACACACGGTATAGGGCTATGAGCGGAGCGCCGGATTATGAGCAAAGTTAGCTGCGAAGCAGCGAGAAAGCGCCGGAGGAGCCTTTGCGAATGGCGCGGGCTGAACTGTTACAAATAGAGATAGGGAGGATGGAAGAATGAAAATTGGAAAGCGCGAATTTGACACTGCAAATCATACATATATTATGGGAATTTTGAATGTGACGCCGGATTCCTTCTCTGACGGCGGGAAATACAATCAGAAGGATGCTGCGCTAAAACATGCGGAGCAGATGATTGCGGACGGAGCCGATATCTTAGATATCGGCGGGGAGTCCACCAGACCGGGCTACACGAAGATTTCCGACGAGGAGGAGATTGAGCGGGTCGTGCCGGTCATGGAGGCACTGCGGGAGCGTTTTGACATTCCGCTGTCCGTCGATACCTACAAAAGTGCGGTCGCCGAAGCTGCGGTTGCAGCCGGGGCGGATTTGATCAACGACATCTGGGGGTTAAAATATGATCACGAGATGGCAAATGTTATCGCGAGACATCAGGTGGCGTGCTGTCTGATGCACAACCGCGACAATCAGGACTATGCGGATTTTCGGAGAGAACTGCTGGAGGATTTGCGGGAGTCCGTGGCGCTTGCGAAAAGCGCCGGCATTCAGGATGATAAGATCATTTTAGACCCGGGTGTTGGATTTGCAAAGAGTTATGAGAATAATCTGGAGGCAATCGGACACCTTGAGGAGCTGCACGAACTTCATTATCCGGTTCTGCTTGGAACTTCAAGGAAATCAGTGATTGGTCTGACATTAGACCTTCCGGCTACAGAGCGCGTGGAGGGGACGTTGGTCACCACGGTCATGGCGGTGGAAAAGGGATGTGCGTTCGTGCGTGTGCACGACGTGAAGGAGAACCGGCGCGCGGTACAGATGGCGGAGGCAATCTTAAACGGGGGAAAGATTTGATGGATCAGATTACGATAACGAATTTGAAAGTCTTCGCGCACCACGGTGTATTTGCCGAGGAGACGAGAAACGGGCAGTATTTTTATGTGAACGCCGTGTTGTATCTCGATTGCAGACCTGCGGGAAAGAGTGATTGTCTGGAGGAGTCTGTCAACTATGGTACTGTCTGTCACTTCATCTCAGATTATCTTGAGGCGCATACTTATAAGCTTTTAGAGGCAGCGGCGGAACATCTCGTGGAGGAGATGCTGCTTGCCATGCCTCTGATTAAACGTGTGAAGTTAGAGATTTGCAAGCCGCAGGCACCAATCGGTCTTCCCTTCGGGAATGTATCGGTTACGATAGAGCGCGGATGGCACCGAGCCTGTTTAGCGCTCGGGTCGAATCAGGGGGACAGCGGGCGCTATCTTGCAGATGCCGTAAAAGCGATGGAGGAGAGCAGGGAGATCCGGGTGCAGAAAGTGTCTGATTTTATTGAGACCAAACCTTACGGCGTGACGGATCAGAAGCAATTCCTAAACGGAGCGGTGTTGATTGATACGCTTTTTTCTCCGCGTGAACTGCTCGCTTTTGTGCAGGAGCTTGAGGAGAGGGCAGAGAGGAGAAGGGAGCGCCGCTGGGGACCCAGGACACTGGATGTGGACATCATTTTTTATGATAAGCTCGTGTATGAGGATGATGAGCTGATTCTGCCGCATATTGACATGCAGCACCGGGATTTTGTGTTAAAGCCCTTAGCACAGCTCTGCCCGAACTATCGTCATCCGATTTTGCAAAAGACGGTGCGCCAGATGCTGTCGGAGCTCGACGGCATTGAGTACCATGGATTTTAGAGAGGAAACAGAATGAAGGCAGTATTATTGGATTTAGATGGAACTTTGATCAATTCTGAGGAGGGGATTACAAAGTGCGTGCAGTATGCACTGCACTCCTTTGGGATTGAGGAACCGGATCTGTCGAAGCTTCGCTGCTTTATCGGACCGCCGCTGTCTGTAATGTACAAAGAAAAGTATCATTTCACCGACGAGCAGGCGTGGGAGGGCACGGTAAAATACAGGGAACGTTTTGATGTGAAGGGAATCTTTGAGTGTGAGCTCTACGATGGCGTGGAGGAGGCGCTAAAACAGTTGAAGAGCGCCGGATATATAGTCGCGCTTGCCTCGTCTAAGCCGGAGACCGCGTGCCGGAGAATCGTGGAGCATTTTCATCTGACAAAGTATTTTGACGACATCGTCGGTTCGACGCTGGATGGAAGTATCAGCTCGAAGGGCGAAGTGTTAGAGGAATTGTACCGACGGATGCCCGGTGTGGAAAAGAGCGGGATGTGTTTAGTCGGCGACACCAGATTTGATGCCATAGGCGCAAAAGAATTTGGAATCGGCTGTATCGGTGTCTCCTACGGATTTGGCACCCGGGAAGAGCTGGAGGCTGCGGGAGCATCCACAGTCTGTGATTCCCTGCAGGATGTTGTCGACTATATAAAATCCTGTTGAGAAAAAATGTGAAGGAGGAAGGAGACGCAATGAAGAATAAAAGGGGATTCCGGCTCTGGCAGATTCTGTATCCGGTTCTGCTCTATTATGTGGTGGAGAGCATCGCTTTTTTATTTGTGGGAATGCTGCTTGGAACGGAAAACGAGACTTACATGATGCGCCAGACAATCTGCGGACTGATTGCCATTCCTTTTTTATACGGCATGTTTTACCACAGCGACCGCGCGGCGGAGAAAATCGTGATGACAGAACAGACTTTTTTTACGGTGGAGAGAGAGCAAAAGGGCGCATACATCGGAGGTTATATAAGAGATATGACGCTTGCTGCTGCAGGCGTGGCGGCTCTTGGAATCGCAGTGAACAACCTGATTGCCATGACGCCCCTCATGGATGTGTCGGAGGGATTTCAGGAGTCGAACGCCGCATTTTTTGCGGGGGGAATCGCATTTGAACTTATTGGCTCCGGACTTGTGATTCCGATTGTGGAGGAACTTTTATTCCGCGGTATCGTGTATAAGCGTCTCCGCATCTGGATGGGATGGAGGAAGGCGTTGGTCTTTTCTGCGCTGCTCTTTGGACTGATTCACATGAATCTGGTGCAGTTTCTCTACGCGGGACTGCTGGGGGCATTTCTTGCCCTTCTTTTGGAAAAGACCGGAAAACTGGCGGCATCTGTCATTGGACATATGACTGTGAATGTAGTTACAATTGTGAGGGCGGAGACGGGTGCCCTCGCTTTTTCTTATGAAGCGACGCCGGAGGGAATCCTGCTTACGCTGCTGTCAGCAGCTCTGGCATTTGCCGTGGGATGGTATTTTTACCGAAGAGAGGAGAACGCATGAAAATAGGAATTATTTCAGATACGCATGGAATTTACCGCGACGAGTGGACAGTGCATTTGAGGGACTGTGAGGTGGTAATCCATGCGGGCGATATCAATACGAAGAACTGCTATGAGAAGATAAAGGGTCTTGGAATTCCGCTCTATGCGGTGCGCGGCAACTGCGACCACGGTGAGTGGGCAAAAGATTTACAGGAGTTCATCAGTGTGCCAATCGCCGGAAAAAGATTCTACATTGCACACAACCAGTACGATTTTCCGTTCGACAAGACGGATGCGGATTTTTTGATTTTTGGACATACCCACTGTTATACCTGCTATGAGCGGTACGGAAAGGTATTCCTAAATCCCGGCAGCGCGGGACAGCCGCGCGGGGATGCAAGGAGCCTTGCAATCCTCGAACTTGACGGGGATGGGTATGAGGTGAAGAGAATTCTTTTGTGAGGCTTTTTTTGAATAGGCTCCGGGTGTCAAAAGGTGTTAATTTAAGTTGCACCTTTTGACACCCTTTTTTTATTGGATTGTGGACACACAATTTAGACACAATTTAAAAAACACACCCCAAAATGCCCCCGAATGGAACAGCTTCAAATTTTTTTTGCTTTAAACTCTTAAAGAGAATTGTGTGTATAGGGTAAAATCGAAAAGAAAATTTAATGTATTATCAGAAAATAAAGATATAAATACATAAATTATCTGATTATCTGACAATTTAACACAAAAACGGGATAGACAAACCGTTTTTTTCGTTGTATATTATTAATTAGCAGAAAAACAGCACAAAGGGAAGGAAGAAAGAGATGAAGGAGCAGTTTAACGAGAGTAACGCAGTTGCCAGAGGATTGTATGATCCGGCATTTGAACATGATAACTGTGGAATCGGTTCAGTCGTCAACATCAAGGGAATCAAGACGCATACGACCGTCGACAATGCTTTAAAGATTGTTGAGAAGTTAAAGCACAGAGCCGGTAAGGATGCAGAGGGTAAGACAGGTGACGGTGTCGGCATTCTGTTGCAGATTTCACATAAATTTTTTACAAAGGCAGTGAAGCCGCTTGGAATCAAACTCGGGGAGGAGCGCGATTACGGTATCGGCATGTTCTTTTTTCCGCAGGATGAGCTCAAGCGCAATCAGGCGAAGAAGATGTTCGAGGTCATCATCCAGAAGGAGGGCATGGAGTTCTTAGGCTGGAGAGAGGTGCCGACAGATCCGGCTCAATTGGGACAGAAGGCAGTCGACTGTATGCCGTGCATCATGCAGGGATTTGTGAAGCGCCCGGCGGATGTGGCGAAGGGAATCGACTTTGACCGCAAACTGTATGTGGCGAGACGCGTGTTCGAGCAGTCGAATGACGACACCTATGTCGCATCACTGTCGAGCAGAACCATCGTCTACAAGGGAATGTTTTTGGTGGAACAGCTCCGGTTGTTCTTCTCGGATCTTCAGGATGAGGATTATGAATCAGCGATTGCGACGGTTCACTCCCGTTTCTCCACCAACACGAACCCGAGCTGGGAGAGAGCGCATCCGAATCGTTTCATCGTACATAACGGTGAGATCAACACCATCAAGGGAAATGCGGACAAGATGCTCGCGAGAGAGGAGACCATGGAATCGGAGCATTTAAGAGGAGAGCTCCAGAAGGTGCTTCCGGTGGTCAACACGGAAGGTTCCGACTCTGCGATGTTAGACAACACATTAGAGTTTCTGGTGATGAGTGGAATGGAACTCCCGCTTGCGGTGATGATCATGATTCCGGAGCCATGGGCGAACAACAAAACCATGTCCCAGAAGAAAAAAGACTTCTATCAGTACTATGCAACCATGATGGAGCCGTGGGATGGTCCGGCATCCATTCTTTTCTCCGATGGAGATATGATGGGAGCTGTCCTCGACCGCAACGGACTTCGTCCTTCCAGATATTATATCACAGACGACGATTATCTGATTCTCTCCTCAGAGGTCGGTGTCCTCGATATCGACCCGACGAAAATTGTAGTAAAAGAGAGACTCCGCCCGGGCAAGATGCTTTTGGTAGATACCGTTGCAGGACGTGTCATCGACGATGATGAGCTGAAGGAGCGCTATGCGAATATGAGGCCGTACGGTGAATGGCTCGACCGCAACCTCATTCAGTTGAAGGAGTTAAAGATTCCAAACCAGCGCGTGCCGGAATACGAGAAGGAAGAGCGCCAGAGGATGCAGAAGGCGTTCGGTTACACCTACGAATCCCTGAAGGAGCAGATTCTTCCGATGGCAAAAAACGGCGGAGAGGGAACTGCCGCGATGGGAATCGACACACCGCTCGCAGCGTTAGCGGGCGACCACCAGCCGCTGTTCAACTATTTTAAACAATTGTTTGCACAGGTTACAAACCCGCCAATCGACTCCATCCGAGAGAAGATTGTGACATCCACGACGGTCTACATCGGCGAGGACGGCAACCTGCTTGAACAGAGGGCGGAGAACTGCAAGGTATTGAAAGTCAACAATCCGATTCTGACCAATACCGATCTGATGAAGATTAAAAATATGAAAGTTGATGGATTTAAGGTTGTAGTTCTTCCGATTATCTACTATAAAAATACAAGCCTCGAGAAAGCGTTAGACCACCTTTTTGTGGAGGCGGACCGCGCTTACAGGGAGGGCGCGAACATCCTGATTCTCTCCGACAGAGGAGTGGATGAGAACCATGTGGCAATCCCATCGCTTTTAGCGGTATCCGGATTGCAGCAGTACTTAGTCAAGACCAAGAAGAGAACAGCACTCGCAATGATTTTAGAGTCCGGCGAACCGAGGGAGGTACACCATTTTGCGACATTGCTCGGTTTCGGAGCCTGCGCCATCAATCCATACCTTGCGCAGGATACCGTAAAACAGTTAGTCGATGAGCATATGCTCGACAAGGATTACTATGCGGCAATCGATGACTACAATAATGCGATTATCACGGGAATCGTAAAGATTGCATCCAAGATGGGAATCTCCACAATCCAGTCCTACCAGGGTTCGAAGATTTTTGAGGCGGTCGGCATCGATTCGAGCGTAATTGAAAAATATTTTACCAACACGGTCAGCCGCATCGGCGGTATCAACTTAAAAGACATTGAAAATGATGTCAACGAGCTTCATTCTGCGGCATACGATCCGCTCGGATTAGCGACAGATTTGACTTTAGACAGCAAGGGACGCCACAAGATGAGAAGCGGTGCGGATTCTCACCTTTACAATCCGGCCACGATTCATCTTCTTCAGGAGTCCACAAAACGCGGCGATTATGAACTTTTCAAACAGTATACCGCGTTAGTGAACGCGGAAGAGAAAGACGGAAGCCTCCGCGGGCTGATGGATTTCAACTACCCGAAGAAGGGCGTCGATATCGAAGAAGTCGAGAGCGTGGATTCGATCGTGACGAGATTTAAGACGGGTGCGATGTCCTACGGTTCCATCTCACAGGAGGCGCATGAGACACTTGCGATTGCCATGAACAGACTTCATGGAAAATCGAACACCGGAGAAGGCGGGGAGGACCCGGAGAGAATCCTCAGCAAGAATAGCTCCGTGAACCGTTGTTCCGCCATCAAACAGGTAGCATCGGGACGTTTCGGAGTGACGAGCCGTTACTTAGTCAGCGCGGAGGAGATTCAGATTAAGATGGCGCAGGGCGCAAAACCGGGGGAGGGCGGACATCTGCCGGGCAAGAAGGTGTATCCTTGGATTGCTAAGACAAGACTCTCCACACCGGGTGTGTCTTTGATTTCTCCGCCGCCTCACCACGATATTTACTCGATTGAGGATTTAGAGCAGTTGATTTACGATTTGAAGAATGCGAACCGTGATGCGAGAATCTCCGTAAAACTCGTCTCCGAGGCGGGCGTCGGAACTGTCGCAGCCGGTGTTGCAAAAGCGGGAGCACAGGTCGTCTTAATCTCCGGATACGACGGTGGTACCGGAGCAGCCCCGAGCAGTTCCATCCACAATGCGGGACTTCCTTGGGAGTTAGGACTTGCGGAGACACACCAGACCCTGATTATGAACGGACTTCGCAACAAGGTGCGCATCGAGACGGACGGCAAGCTGATGAGCGGCCGCGACGTTGCAGTCGCTGCGTTGCTCGGCGCGGAGGAGTATGGTTTTGCAACGGCTCCGCTCGTGACGATGGGATGCGTCATGATGAGAGTCTGCAACTTAGATACCTGTCCGGCGGGTATTGCCACACAGAATCCGGAACTTCGCAAGCGTTTTGCCGGAAAGCCGGAGTATGTGGAGAACTTCATGCGTTTCATCGCACAGGAACTCAGAGAGTACATGGCAAAATTAGGCTGCCGCACCATCGATGAGATGGTTGGACGCAGCGACCTGCTGAAAGTCCGCGAGGATCTGACAGGGGCGGAGAGCGAGCTTGATTTATCAAAAATTTTGAATAATCCGTTCGCAGGGCCGAAGGAAAAAGTCACCTTCGACGCTAAGCAGATTTACGATTTTGAATTGGAAAAGACAAAGGACATGACCGTTCTCATGAAACAGTTGTCCCAGGCATTAGAGAACAAACAGAAGCGCAGTATCGACGTGGAAGTGACCAACACAGACCGCTCCTTCGGTACCATCTTCGGATCGGAGATCACCAGACGCTACGATGATACGTTGGAGGAAGATACCTTTGTTGTAAAATGCAGCGGAGCGGGCGGACAGAGTTTTGGAGCTTTTATCCCGAAGGGATTGACACTTGAGTTGGTCGGTGATTCCAACGACTATTTTGGAAAAGGACTCTCCGGCGGTAAACTGGTAGTCTACTCTCCGGCGGGTGTGAAATATAAGGAAGATGAGAATATCATCATCGGAAACGTTGCACTCTACGGTGCGACGAGCGGAAAAGCGTTTATCAACGGTGTGGCGGGAGAGCGTTTCTGTGTCCGCAACTCGGGAGCTTCTGCGGTCGTGGAGGGCGTCGGTGACCACGGTTGTGAATACATGACAGGCGGGCGCGTTGTCGTTCTCGGCAAGACCGGGAAGAACTTTGCAGCAGGAATGAGCGGCGGTATCGCCTATGTGTTGGATGAGGAAAATGACCTCTATACCAGAATCAACAAAGAGATGGTGTTCTTAGAGGAAGTGTCCAATAAGTACGATGTCATGGAATTGAAGGATATGATTAAAGAACACGTTGCATTTACGAATTCGGTGAAGGGAAATGAGGTTTTAGAAAACTTCAGTGAATATCTGCCAAAATTCAAGAAGGTAATTCCATACGACTACAACCGTATGCTCATGGCGATTGTACAGATGGAGGAGAAGGGATTGTCCTCAGAGCAGGCACAGATTGAGGCGTTCTACGCAAACACGAAGAATTAAAAGAACTCAGTTTATTTCTAGCAGCAAACGTGAGAAAGGAAAGAAGAGAAAATGGGAAAACCAACCGGATTTATGGAATATGATAGAGAAAATGCAGCCGCCGTGGAACCGAAGAAGCGCATCAAGAATTTCAATGAGTTTCACACGCCGTTGTCAAAGGAAAAACAGCAGCTTCAGGGTGCGAGATGCATGAACTGCGGTGTTCCGTTCTGTCAGTCGGGAATGACAATCATGGGAATGACCTCGGGATGCCCGCTGCACAACCTTGTGCCGGAGTGGAACGACCTGGTCTATACCGGCAACTGGGAGCAGGCGTACAATCGTCTCAGCAAGACGAACAACTTCCCGGAGTTCACCTCGAGAGTCTGCCCGGCTCTCTGTGAAGCGGCATGTACCTGCGGGAACTGGGAAGACCCGGTCACCTGTAAGGCAAATGAGCACGGAATCATTGAGAATGCGTATGAGCAGGGGTATGCAGCGGCAAAACCTCCGAAAGTACGCACGGGCAAAAAGGTGGCGGTCATCGGTTCCGGTCCTGCAGGACTCGCGGCAGCGGACCAGCTGAATAAGCGCGGTCATTCCGTGACGGTCTACGAGCGGGACGACCGTGTCGGCGGACTATTGATGTATGGCATTCCGAATATGAAATTGGAAAAATGGGTCATCGACCGAAAGATTGATATCATGAAGGAGGAGGGCGTCGAGTTTGTCACAGGAGTCAATGTCGGAAAAGATATCAAAGCTGCCAAACTCTTAAAAGAGTACGACAGGGTCATTTTAGCCTGCGGTGCAAAAAATCCGAGAGATATCAACGTGCCGGGGAGAGACGCAAAGGGAATCTATTTTGCAGTCGACTTCCTGAAAGCGACGACAAAGAGCCTTTTAGACTCTGATTTAAAAGATGGAAAATACATCTCCGCCAAGGGGAAAAAGGTTGTCATCATCGGCGGCGGTGACACCGGAAACGACTGCGTCGGTACATCCATCCGCCATGGCGCAGCCAGTGTCACGCAGCTTGAGATGATGCCGAAGGCACCGGATCAGAGAGCGGAGAACAACCCATGGCCGGAGTGGCCGAAGGTCTGCAAGACGGACTATGGTCAGGAGGAGGCAATCGCCGTATTCGGCCATGACCCGCGAATCTATCAGACCACGGTAAAAGAGTTCTTAAAGGACAAGAACGGCAACGTAAACGGCCTTGTGACGGTCAAATTAGAGAGTAAAAAGGATGAGAAGACCGGCCGGATGGCGATGGTGGAAGTGGCAGGTTCCGAACAGAAGATGCAGGCGGATTTAGTTTTGATTGCGGCAGGATTTTTGGGGACAGAAAAGTATGTCGCAGACGCATTCGGTGTGGAATTGAATCCAAGAACGAACGTTGCGACCGCGGAGGGAGCGTACGCAACCAATGTCAAAAATGTCTTTGCGGCAGGCGATACGCACCGAGGTCAGTCTCTGGTGGTCTGGGCGATTCGTGAGGGGCGCGAGGCAGCCCGCGAGGTGGACGAGAGCCTTATGGGATATTCCTACATCTCCGTACAGTAGAGATTGTTTTGTTTGTCAGGTTATCAAAAATATGATAATATGTGAGGGTGAAGGCACTTGCTGCTTTCACCCTCTTGTCATTGCACAAACAGGAAAAACGCGCTTGTTATGTGGCGGCGAAGGCATGGAAAGAAAGATGAGGACAATCAATATGACGTTACAACAGTTGGTATATACCGTTAAAATTGCGGAGACAAAGTCGATGAATAAAGCGGCTGGCGAATTGTTCATCTCCCAGCCGGCATTGTCGAGTGCGATTCATGAGTTAGAAGAAGAATTAAAGATAGAGATATTCATACGAAATCAACGTGGAGTAATTGTAACTGCGGAGGGTGAAAATTTTTTAAAGTATGCAAGACAAATGGTTGAGATGGCTGATCTGATAAAAGAACGCTATGATTCGGACGGAATAGCGCTAAACAAATTTAGTGTCTCCATGCAGCATTATTCATTTGCTGTGGAGGCATTTATGAAATTAGCGGAGGAATTTAAACTCCATGATTATGAGCTGGCGGTACATGAGACAAAGACGGCAGAAGTTTTTTCTAACGTGGAGAATTTTAGGAGTGAAATAGGAATAATCTATCAACATGAGTTTAACGAAAAGGCAATCAATAAGATACTTGCAGATAAAGATTTGGAGTTTGTACCTCTTTTTCAATGTGAGGTGTATGTATACATGAGTGCGGCACATCCGTTGGCAGAGCATGAGGTAATAGCCTTTGAGGAGCTTTTGGAATATCCTTGTTTATCTTTTGAGCAGGGTGACAATAATTCCTTTTACTATGCGGAGGAGATGTTTCCGACTTACAAATACAAGAGAATCATCAAGGCCGACGACAGAGCTACCATGTTAAACCTTATGACCGGAATGAACGGATTTACACTGTGTTCGGGCATCATCTGTGAGAAATTGAACGGAGATGGATATGTCGCGATTCCGCTTGACACGGAGGAGAAGATGACAATAGGGTATGTGAAAAGAAAGAAAATGCCGCTCAGTAAATTGGGGGAACGATATATTTCTATATTGAAATCATATAAATGTGAAAAGAGATAGTTTTTTTGTTCGTCTCGGAATTGCAGGATACAGATTGCGATTTCGGGATTTTTTTTGTTGAACGGGAAATTCCTATTTGATAAAAAACCCTCCGGGTGGGATGTGGATTATAAAAAAAATTTATAACAGGAGATAAATAATTTGTATTTTTTAGAAGAACAGACAGCGGTTTATAATAGGATTATGAATGATGCGAAGCACCCTTTTGCCCCGGCATCATTATGAATTCCGGTTTTTTTGGAGGAAAAATTAAGAGAAGACAAACGGAAGTTAAAGTATCAGATTTGGAGGAAGAAAACGATGGAATTACAATTTGCAACACGATGTATCTATGGAGAAAAAGAAAAATTTGAAAATGAGTCGACAGGTACAATCAGTTTTCCTATCTATCAGACAGCGACATATGCGCATCCGGAGATGGGACAGAGTACCGGTTTTGATTATTCCAGATTGCAGAATCCGACAAGACAACAAGTGGAGAAGGTGGTTGCGAGTTTGGAAAAAGGTGTTGACGCATTGGCATTTTCAAGTGGCATGGCGGCAATAACAGCATTGATGGAAATATTTAAGCCGGGAGATCATATCATTACAGATGCCGACCTTTATGGAGGCAGTATTCGATTGTTTGATAATATCAGCGAAAAGAACGGAATCACATTTTCACATATCGATTGCGCGAAGGTCGATATGGAAGAATATGTTAAGGACAGTACGAAAGCAATATTTATAGAGACGCCGACAAATCCAATGATGAATGTAATTGATATAAGAGAAGCTGCCAGATTTGCAAAAAAACATAACATTTTGCTGATTGTCGACAACACGTTTCTGTCACCGTATTTTCAGAATCCGCTGGAATTGGGCGCGGATATTGTCGTACACAGCGGAACAAAGTTTTTAGGCGGCCATAATGATACGTTGTCAGGGTTTGTTGTTACAAACTCAAAGGAAATATCAGAAAAACTCCGATTTATTATAAAGACAGTTGGCTCCGGCCTTGCCCCGTTCGACAGCTGGCTGATATTGCGGGGAATCAAGACATTGCCAATCCGTATGAAAAAGTCTGAGGAAAATGCAAAAGCGATTGTGGAATACCTGCTTTCAGAACCAAAGGTGAAGAAGGTATATTATCCGGGGATTGAGGGGAGTAAAGGCTATGAAATCTGCAAGTCACAGGCGAGAGGGTTTGGTTCCATGATTACATTTGAGGTGGAAAGCAGCGAACTTGCAAGACATATACTTAAGCATACAAAACTGATTCCATTTGCGGAGAGCCTTGGCGGAGTCGAGACACTGCTCACTTACCCGTGTACACAGACCCATGCGGACGTGCCGGAGGAGGTGCGGGTTGCAAATGGAATTACAGATTGTGTATTGCGCCTGTCGGCCGGAATAGAGGACAGCAGGGATTTGATAACAGATTTGAAAGAGGCGATCGATTCCTACAAATAAGGTAATTTGGGAAACGGAATGAGAGCAAAACAGGAGGAGCTATGATAGAAAAAAATATAAATTTTGATGACGCAATCGACAGAAGAGATACGGATTGTTTGAAATATGATTTTGCGCTGCGCAGAGGAAAACCGGAGGATGTTCTGCCACTTTGGGTGGCTGATATGGATTTTAAAACGTCCAGCCTTGTGTTAGATGAAATCCATAAAAGGGTTGAGCATGGGATATTTGGATATACGGAAACCAGGGATAAGTATTTCGAGGCTGTGTCGGGATGGTTAAAAACGCATCACAATATGGAGATAAAGCCAAACTGGCTGGTAAAGACGCCCGGAGTTGTCTTTGCCCTTGCGATGGCGGTCAGGGCTTTTACTGACGTGGGAGATGCGGTATTAATTCAGCAGCCGGTTTACTACCCATTTACAGAAGTGATTGATGACAACGAAAGAAAAGTAGTCAGCAATGATTTGGTGCTAAAAAAAGATGGGAAGTATCATATAGATTTTGATGACTTTGAAAAGAAGATTAAAGACAATCATGTTAAGCTCTTCTTCCTTTGCAGTCCCCATAATCCGGTAGGCAGGGTGTGGACAAAAGAAGAACTTTCAAAAATTGCAGATATTTGTGTCAGATACGAAGTAGTGGTTGTCAGCGATGAAATTCATGAGGACTTTACCTATGATGGTTATACGCATACACCGCTTGCAAATGTGAATCAGGAGATTCGCAATCTTTGCGTTACGGCGACTTCGCCGGCGAAGACTTTTAATCTGGCGGGACTTCAGATTTCCAATATTATCATATCGAATGCGAAGCTTCGTCATGCGTTTCGGAAGCAGATTGCGGCGGCAGGCTATAGCCAGCTTAACACTATGGGGATTGTGGCTTGTGAAGCTGCATATACCTACGGCGGGGAGTGGTATGCTGCATTAAAAAAATATCTGAGTGAGAATCTGGCGTTTGTAAGAGATTATATTGAGAGGGAGATACCGCAGGTGAAGTTGATAGAACCGGAGGGGACGTACCTTCTGTGGCTCGATTTCAGGGGGCTTGGATTAAGTGAAACAGAACTTGAGGATCTCATAGTGCATAAAGCGAAGCTCTGGTTAGACAGCGGTGCTATATTTGGGAAAGCCGGCGAGGGATTTGAGAGGGTGAATATTGCCACCAGAAGGGAAGTGCTCGGGGAGGCACTAGGCAGAATAAAAAATGCAATTTTGACATTCGGGAAGGAATGAAAGTGATGACGATTTTACAGCTTAAGTATGTAATTGCGCTGGCAAATTCAACGTCCATGCGCGAGGCGGCAAGCCGTTTGTTTATTTCGCAGCCTGCGCTTTCTTCTACGATTCGGGAACTTGAAGAAGAACTTAATATTCAGATATTTGAACGAACAAACAGAGGAATTAGTATTACGGAATCAGGAAGGGATTTTTTGGTATATGCTAAGCAGGCGGTAAGTCAATATGAGTTGATTGAGGATAGGTACATAGAAAAAAATAAGGATAAAAAACATTTTAGTGTATCAATGCAGCATTATGTATTCGCTGTACATGCGTTTGTCAATGCTGTGAAGGAATTTCATTCGTCAAAATATGTCTATTCGGTATACGAGACAAGAACGGACGAAGTGCTCAATAACGTTAAAAATCTGAAAAGTGAGATAGGAGTTATTTCCTATTCGAATAGCAATGAAAAAGTCATGAAAAAATTATTCAGGGAATATCAGCTGCAATTTACTCCCCTGATGAAGCGTGATACTTATGCATACATATGGAAGAGCCATCCACTGGCAGACAGAACAGAACTGTCGTTGTCAGAACTGGAAGAATATCCCTGTGTTTCCTTTGATCAAAATAGTGAAAGCGAGTTCTATTTAGCAGAGGAAGCTTTAGGGGATTATGATTTTAGTAAATTGATCAGAACAAATGACAGGGCAACTTCGGCAGAACTTATGGCAGCGTTAAACGGATATTCCATAGGAACCGGCAATATGACGGACAGCGTTGCGCTAAAAGATGGCTTTGTGAGTGTTAAACTGAGGGAAGAGGATCCGCTTACAATCGGATATATTGTGAGGCGGAACCATACGCTTAGCGATATAGGAAAGACCTATATTGAGGAATTGGCAAAATATAAAGAATAGAATTTCATGATAACTGTTTTTTATCGCAAACGATAAATTATAGAAATTAGTCAGAAAAGATTTTGTGTGCTATATTGGGTTCAGCAGGAAATCGGAGATGCTGACTGGAAAACCAGAGGTTATTTTGACCTCTGGTTTTTTTGCATTCCGGCAAACAGTCCGGATATATGATTCTGCATGTAGGAAAATAGTTTATTTAGAGGAGAGAGAGATGGCAGTAAAAGAAAAAAGGTCAGTTGCAAATCTGCCTGAATACACACCGGCAAAGTCACTGCGGGCAGTGAGCAGAGAGTATGGTTTTGAGCCAGAGGATATTATTAAATTAGCGGGAAATGAGAATCGGTTTGGCTGTTCGCCCAAAGTCGTTGACATGATTACAAAACGGCAGGCGGAGTACTCATATTATCCGGATGTGAATGTGACAGATTTAAGAGAAAGGCTTTCGAAAAAGCA